>NZ_JACARK010000139.1:0-1203 GCF_013386655.1 Pseudomonas sp. K5002
CGGTCTCGATCAGGATCTCACCGGCGCGCAGGATCAGCAGCCGCTGGTCCGGGCCGTAGCGCACATCTACGGCGCTGGCCGTATTGAGCGACAGCCGGGTGCCATCCTCGAGGGTGACAGTGTGACGTTCGCCGGTGGTGGTGCGCTGATCGGCCATCCATATCGGTGCCTGGCGATAGCCGGTCCAGCCCATGGCGCTCACCCCGGCACCGATCACCAGGCCCTTGAGCAAGCCGCGTCGCCCCAGGTGCCGGGAATGATCGGCGGCCTTGTCCAGCACATTGACGGCCAGGGATCCCGGCAGGCACTGGAGTTGGCCCTGGAGCATCTCCACACGCTGCCAGGCCCACTGGTTCAACGGGGATTCTTCGCGCCACGTGTTCCAGTCCTGCTGAAGCTGGCGATCACCGGGCACCTCCGCCAGGCGTGCAACCCATTGGGCTGCGGCACTCAGCGCCTGGCGTTGCGGGTCAAGGGTCATTGGTCCAGCGCTTCAAGCAGGCAATGCTCGGTGGCCTTGGCGATGTATTTGGTCACCGAGCTGACCGAGACCTGTAGCTGCTCAGCGATTTCCTTGTAAGGCATGCCCTGCAACTGCGAGAGCAGGAACGCGCGTTTCACCTTGCGCCCGAGACCGTCGAGCATCGCATCGAGGCGCTGCAGGGTTTCGATGATCAGCAGGCGCTCTTCGGGTGACAGGGCGTAGGCCAAGGGCTGTTCGGCCAAAGCCTGGAGATAAGCCTGCTCAAGGGCCTTGCGACGGTAGCTGTCAATCATCACGCGCCTGGCGATGGTCACCAGGAAGTGCCGCGGCTCCTTCAGGTCGGCGGCCAGAGGTTTGGCCCGGTCGGCCAATAGCAGGCGAATGAAGGTGTCCTGTGCCAGGTCAGCCGCCTGATGCGAACACCCCAGCCGCGCACGCAACCAACCCACCAGCCAGCGGTGATGGGCACCGTAAAGCGTGGCAACAGGCTGGTGAGCGTGGCGGATCGATTCGGGCATGATGGCGATTAGCGCTAATGAGAACGAATCGCAATTTAGACGAATGTAGGAGTAAGGGCAATCACCTGTGTGTATTTGTGGCTTTAGACGTGGGGATCACCCGGTGCCTTGGCAGGGGTCGCGTATTGCGGCTTCAAGTGGCCTTCCTGATCGAGCAGCCAGGCGTCCATGATCTGGCGCACCACCGGCCCCGCCACTCGG
>NZ_JACARK010000139.1:1223-2101 GCF_013386655.1 Pseudomonas sp. K5002
AAAGCCGACGAACAAGGCGTTGTCGCGGTTGCGCTCCAGAGTCTTGAGACGGTTGTAACGCTCGCCCTGCTTGATCGCCACTACCTGCGCAGTACCAGACTTGCCAGCAATCCGGTACTGCGCACCGGCTGCAGCCGCCCGGGCGATACCGCGTGGATCGTGCATTACCAATTGCATGCCGTGGTTGACCTGCTCCCAGTCGCGCGGGTCTTTGAGCACCACGTTGGGCATCGGGTTTTCATCCACCGGCGGCACGCCATTGATGGTCTTGGCCAGGTGCGGTCGGTTCCACACACCCTTGTTGGCGATCAGCGCAGTGGCCTGGGCCAGCTGCAACGGGGTGACCTGCATGTAACCCTGGCCGATGCCGAGGATCACGGTTTCACCCGGGAACCACGGCTGGCGCCGGGTAGCGCGCTTCCAGGCTTGGGACGGCATCAGGCCGGCTGACTCTTCGAACATGTCGAGGGAGACTTTCTGGCCAAGGCCGAACTCGGCCAGGTAGTCGTGCAGGCGGTCGATACCCAGCTTGTGGGCCAGGTCGTAGAAGTAGGTGTCGTTGGAGCGCATGATGGCTGCGTCCATGTCCACCCAACCATCACCGCTGTGGTTCCAGTTGCGGTATTTGTGGTCGAAATCCGGGAGTTGGTAATAGCCCGGGTCGAACACCCGGGTCTGGGCGGTAACCACGCCGCTGTCGAGGCCAGCGATGGCGACTTCCGGCTTGATCGTCGAACCCGGCGCGTAGAGCCCGCGCAGCACGCGGTTGAACAGCGGACGGTCGAGGGAGTCGTGCAGCGCGGCGTATTCCTTGAAGCTGATGCCGGTGACAAACAGGTTCGGGTCGAAACTTGGCTTGCTGACCATCGCCAGCACTT
>NZ_JACARK010000139.1:2152-5570 GCF_013386655.1 Pseudomonas sp. K5002
GTCCAGGCTCAGCACGATGTTTTTGCCGGGGATCGGGTCGGTGTGCTTGAGCACCCGCAGGACGCGGCCCTGGGCGTTGGTTTCAACTTCTTCATAGCCGACGTGGCCATGCAACTCGGACTCGTAGAAACGCTCGATCCCGGTTTTACCAATGGACTGCGTGCCCCGGTACTCCACTGAGTCGAGGGCTTTGGATTCTTTTTCGTTGATCCGGCCTACGTAGCCAATGGAGTGGGCAAAGTGCGCACCCAGCGGATAATGGCGGACGAATTGCGGCTCGACATCCACGCCCGGCAGGCGGAATTCGTTGACGGCCAGCACGGCGATCTGCTCTTCGGTCAGCTCGTAGAACAGGGTGACGGGCACGAAGGGATGACGGGCTTGCTTGAGCGCCTTATCAAATACGCCGCGATCCTCGGCGGGCAGATGCAGGAGGCTGACGATAGCGTCCAGCTCTCCTTTGAGATCGGTGGTGCGCTCGCGGGTGATGGTCAGGTTGTAGCTGGGACGGTTGTCGGCAAGTACTACGCCGTTGCGGTCATAGATCAGGCCGCGGGTCGGTGTGATCGGCAGGACGTGGACGCGATTGTTTTCGGAAATGGTGGAGTGGTAGTCGTACTGCACCACCTGCAGGAAGTACATCCGACCTACCAGGGCGCAGGTAATGCCGATTACCAGCAGCGCGCAGGCCAGCAGCCGCTTGTTGACCAGGCGGTTTTCTTTTTCGTGATCCTTTATCGGTATTGGTTCAGGCATTTCTACAGCATCTCGTTGAATAAAGTCGACGCCGCTTCCTGCGGAGGAGAAATCAGTCCTTGTGAAAATGTGCTGCACCATACCAAAAATGCAGAAACACTTTGCATCGATTTCCCTGAACGGTGTGCTAATGGAGCCTGTTCATGCACTTTGGTTTGAGCCGTTGACCATATTCATGCGTTTTTATGCTGAGGATCAGCTCAGGATCGATTTGGGCTCCAGGAAGGCTTCGAGGCCGAATGTGCCGTACTCGCGGCCGATACCCGATTGCTTGAAGCCACCAAACGGCGCAAGAGGTTCATGGGCCAGGGTATTGATCAGCACTCGGCCAGCGTCTATACGGCTGGCCAGCCTGCGGGCGCGTTCGGGATTTGAAGACAAGATGTATGCCTGGAGGCCGTAGGGTGTGTCGTTGGCGATGGTCAGGGCCTCTTCCTCGGTTGCGTAGGTAATGATCGAGAGCACCGGGCCGAAAATCTCCTCGCGGGCGATGGCCATTTGGTTGGTCACCCGGCTGAATACGGTTGGTTTTACGAACCACCCGGCTTTGATGCCCTCAGGCAAACCGCGACCTCCTGCCAATAGGTGGGCGCCCTCCTCGATCCCGATCTGAATGTAGCGCTGTACGCGCTCCCACTGTTTTTGGCTGACCATGGGGCCGACCGCAGTGGCTGGGTCACGAGGGTCGCCGGCTTGCACGTTGCCCACCTCGTCGATCATCAGCGCTTCGATTTCCTCCAAACGACTTTCGGGTACCAGGATTCGAGTGCCGGCTATACAGGCCTGGCCGCTGTTCATGAAACCGGCCTGAAGGGCCATAGGCACGGCCGTCTTGAGGTCCGCATCATCGAGAATCAGCACCGGTGATTTGCCGCCCAGCTCTAGGGTCACGCGCTTCAGGGTCTCGGCGCCGGTCCGCAGGATTGTTTTGCCGACAGCGGTTGAACCCGTGAAGGACACTTTTGCGATGTCGGGATGGGCGCTCAACACGGCGCCTACGGTTTCGCCACGGCCAGTGACGATGTTGAATACACCGGGAGGCAAGCCTGCGTCATGCAGGGCGCGGGTGACTAGCGAGGTCTGGATTGCGCTCATTTCACTGGGTTTGATCACGGCGGTACAGCCGGCGGCCAACGCCGCAGCGAGCTTGCCGCAGATAAAACCGGCGTTGCTGTTCCAGGGTGTGATCAAGCCGGCCACACCCAGCGGCTGCATGACCACCTCGGCGATGCCAATGCGTCGGGAGAAGTTGTAGCTCTCCAGTACTGAAGCGGCATCTTGCAGGACGCTGGCTGCATGCTTGGCCATCCACCGCGCACGGGATATTGGGGCGCCGTACTCCTCGATAATCGCGTCGGTAAGTGCGTCCTCAATGGATTCAACTGCGGCGTGAAGGCGTTTGAGATAGTCGATGCGCACATCTTTAGAGCTATGGGAGAACTCGGTAAAAGCTCGCTTGGCGGCAGCGATGGCATCCAGGGCGTCTTGTTCATTTGCCAATCGAACCTGGCCGATACGCTGGCCTGTTGCAGGGTTGAACAGGTCAAAAAGCTCTTCGCCATGGGGCGTCACAAAGGCGCCGTTGATGTAAATCTGGTTGATGTATTGCATAGGTCCTCCGGGACGCTGAGCTAGTGCGTCCTACGGTAAGTCACTATGATTAAGCTGATAAGCCGTACAAATCGGCATGAGTTGATGAGCGATTCAGGACAATGAATACATCCGGGCTGAATGAGTTGGAAGCGGTGCTGGCAGTGGCTCGGCATCGCAGTTTTCGTGCAGCGGCGACCGAGTTGAATGTGTCGACATCGGCGTTGAGCCACTCTATCGCGGGGCTTGAAGCGCGGATGGGGGTGAGGCTGTTCAATCGCACCACGCGCAGCGTGTCGTTATCTGAAGTGGGCGCGGAGTTTGTCGAAACCATTACCCCTGCACTGTTGAGCATTCGCACGGCCTTGGAACAGGCAGGAAATCGCAGCGCGGAACCCAGCGGTACCTTGCGCCTGAATACCTCGGCGGGGGCGGCAAAGCAGGTGATGCCGTTGCTGCTGGAGTATCTGCGACGTTATCCACGGATGAAATTGGATATCGTCACTGAGGGGCGGCTGGTGGATATCGTCGCGCAGGGGTTTGATGCGGGGATTCGGCTCGGGGGTACGGTTCCTCAAGACATGATCGCAGTCGATATCAGTCCGGCCCAGCGTTTTTCGGTATTGGGCAGCCCGGACTATTTTGCTCTCAACCCAGTTCCCGTCAGTCCCATGGATCTGCGGGCCCATCAGTGTATTCGCAGCCGGATGCCCAGCGGGGCGATCTATCATTGGGAGTTTGAGCGACATGGCGAAGCGCTTGCTGTCGAGGTGCAAGGGGTTTTGACCCTGGATAATCCGACTCTGATGCTCGAGGCTGCCAGGGCGGGACTAGGCTTGACCTATCTTACGGAATGGAATGCCGCTGCCGATTTAGCGAACGGGACGTTAGTGCGCGTACTAGAGGAATGGACGCCGTCTTTTGACTGCTTGCGCCTCTATTACCCAGGTAGGCGCCATGTGCCGGCCGGGCTAAGGGCACTGATTGAGTTGATCAGGGAGCAAGGCTTTTAACCAGGCTGGATCTTTTTACGGCCAACAGCTCTCTCCCCGTTTTCCGACCGCCCAAAACA
>NZ_JACARK010001367.1:0-540 GCF_013386655.1 Pseudomonas sp. K5002
ATCAGGAAGGCCTGGCGGGTGCTGCTGTCCACGTCGCCGTAGGTGTGTTTCCAGCCGGCGCTGACCCGCGGCGTGAGACTGATGCCGTTGTCCAGCTGGCTCAAGTGCGCCAGGCGCAGGCCGAAGGTGCTGCTGAAATTGTCCTGGGTTTGCCCTTCGACATGCAGGGCGGCGGCGCCGCCTTTTTCGTTGTAGCTGTCGCGGTGGTAGCGCTGGTAGCCGAGGTTGGCGAACGGCTCGGCGCTCAGGCGCCCGCTGCCCATGGCATAACCCAGTTCGGCGAAGGCTTGTTGGCTGTCGGCGTCGTAGTCACCTTTGGGCCGATCGTTGAAACCGTCAAAGGCCACCGTACGTTTACTGTCTCCCTGGTGCCCGCTGTACGCAGCACCCAGGCGCAAGGCCAGCGGTCCGCTCTGGCGCATGGCGTAGACGCCGGCGTGCCAGCTGTCGACGCTGCCGTCGACGCCGGTGGTGTCCAGGTCGGTCTTCGAATAACCGCCCAGCACGCCCACGCGCCAGCCCGAATCGAGCGCCCAATCG
>NZ_JACARK010001368.1:0-425 GCF_013386655.1 Pseudomonas sp. K5002
GGCGCTGGGCGTGGGTTATCGCGGCGTGCAGCGGTTGATTGTGGTGCCGCAGGCGCTGCGGGTTGCGTTGCCGACACTGGCCAACGAATACATCACCATCGTCAAGCTCACCTCGCTGGTGTCGGTGATTTCGCTTTCGGAAATCCTGCTGGTGGGCCAACAACTCTACACCCAGAACTTCCTGGTGATGGAGACCATGCTGGCCGTGGCGTTCTATTACGTGCTCATCGTGACGGTGTTCAGTTGGCTGTTGCGGGTGCTGGAGAACCACCTGGACGTGACCCGGCGCAAACCCAAGGCCATCGCCCCCGCCATGCTCGACCAGGTGGCCACGCGTCGTGCCCCCGGCCAGGCCGAGCCCGGCGAGTTTGCCTTGCAGGCCCGCGGGGTGCGCAAGGCCTATGGCGAGCTGGAAGTGCTCAAGG
>NZ_JACARK010001369.1:0-1261 GCF_013386655.1 Pseudomonas sp. K5002
CGGGCGCGTTGGAAGGTGGCCGGGGTGCAGAAACAACTGGGCCTGTTTGCCGGTATCGCCAGCCCGGAAGAGGCGGTGGTGGAGCTGCCGCAACCGACAGTCGGCGAAGATTTGTATGCCGACTACGCCAGCGTCGGCACCACCCTGGGCCCACACCCGTTGGCGCTGTTGCGCGATGAACTGCGCGCGCGGCGTTGCCGCAGTTCCAGGGAATTGCTGCAGGTTGAGCATGGCCGCAACGTCAGCGTCGCCGGCCTGGTCACCGGTCGACAACGTCCTGGCACGGCCAGCGGCGTTACCTTCGTTACCCTGGAAGATGAGTTCGGCAATATCAATGTGGTGGTCTGGCGCGATCTGGCCGAGCGCCAACGCCAGGCGCTGGTGGGCTCGCGGTTGCTCAAGGTAGATGGCCGCTGGGAGGCGGTGGGCGAGGTTCGGCACTTGATCGCCGGGCGCTTGACCGACCTGACCCCGTTGCTGTCGGGCATCAGTGTGCGCAGCCGGGACTTTCGCTGAGTCGGCCCTTGCTCCTTCCTGCCGGCATAAGCAATATGCGATGAAACCAACCGCCACTGCCGGGCTCAAAGTTTTCATCGCCGCCCACCTTTTATCTTTTGCAGAGCCGACCGATGCAGTTTTTATCCAATACCCACGGCTGTGAGGGTTGGGCTGGGGAAATGGCCCAGAGGATTCGTGCTTTCGATTGGTCCACCACCGACCTCGGCCCGATGAATGCCTGGCCCTCCAGCCTGACCAGCGCCGTGCAGATGATGCTGGCATCGCCCATGCCCATGGTGATGCTGTGGGGGCACGCCGGTTACATGATCTACAACGACAGCTATTCGGTGTTTGCCGGCGGTCGCCACCCTTATCTGCTGGGTGCGCCGGTGGAACTGGGCTGGCCGGAAGTCGCCGACTTCAACCGCAATGTGGTCGACACCTGCCTGGCCGGCGGCACCTTGTCCTACCGCAACCTGCCCCTGGAACTGTTGCGCGACGGCCGCCCGGAAGAAGTCTGGATGGACCTGTATTACAGCCCCGTGGCCGGTGACGACCAACAACCGGCCGGGGTCCTGGCGATTGTGGTGGAGACCACCGAACATATGATCTCCGAGCGCCTGCGCCAGGAACTCACCCACAACCTGGAGCAGCGCGTGGCCGCGGAGGTGCAGGCCCGATCCGCCGCCGAAGAACAGTTGCGCCAATCACAGAAGCTGGAAGCCATTGGCGGCCTGACCGGCGGCGTGGCCCACGACTTCAA
>NZ_JACARK010001370.1:0-420 GCF_013386655.1 Pseudomonas sp. K5002
TGCAGATGCTTGCCCATTACCTGCAAGCCGTGCCGGCCGCGGCACCTCAGAGCCTGCGCCTGGCCTTGCTGTCCGGCGACTGGATCCCGCTGAACCTGCCCGCCGAAATCGCTGCGTTGTTGCCTGAGCTCCAACTGATCAGCCTGGGCGGCGCCACAGAAGCGGCGATCTGGTCGATTGCCTATCCAATCACCGAGGTGGACGCACAATGGCGCAGCATTCCCTACGGCGCGCCGCTGGCCAATCAACGCTTCATGGTGCTCGACGAACAAGGCCGCGATCGCCCGCAAGGCGTTGCCGGTGAGCTGTTCATCGCCGGCACGGGGTTGGCGATGGGGTACCTGGGGGACGCGGAGAAAACCGCCGAGCGTTTTATCGAGCATGCCCACAGCGGCGAGCGGCTGTACCGCACCGGCGACC
>NZ_JACARK010001370.1:483-2842 GCF_013386655.1 Pseudomonas sp. K5002
GTACCGCACCGGCGACCTGGGGCGCTACCTTGAAAGCGGGTTGATTGAGTTCCTTGGCCGTGAGGATTTCCAGGTCAAGGTTCGCGGGCATCGCATCGAGTTGGCGGAAGTCGAAAGTGCCTTGCTCAGTCATCCTCATGTCGAATCGGCCGTGGTGGTCGCTGCGGGCGAGGGCGCGTTCGAGCGGCGTTTGCAGGCCTGCGTGCGCGGGACTTTGCGTGATACTCCATTGCCTTGGCCGACCCGGTTGGCACCCAACGCCTTGGCGGCGGCCAACGGCGTGAAAGGCCAACTGACGGAAGCGCTGATTACGCAGATGTCCGATTGCGTCGAGCGTGCCGCGTTGCTCTCCATGGGCCTGGCCCTGCAACGCCCGGGGCTGTTTGATCAACCGGGCGTCGAGCACGACCTGGCCCAGATCATGAGCCTGTGCGAAGTGGCGCCACGCAACGAACGGCTGATCCGCCGCTGGCTGCAAGCGCTGCATCGCGAACAACTGGTAGACCGCAACCCAGGCACCGGCGCCTATTCGTCACTGCGGGTCTCGGGTGCTGAATACCGTCAGCTGTGGCAGCGCATCGAGGCGCTGGAACCGAGTGTGGGCTGGGGCGGTGAAGTGCTGCGCTACCTGCGGGAAAGCCAGGAGCAATTGCCTGCCCTGATGAGCGACCGGCTCGACCCGTTGCACTTGCTGTTTCCCGAAGGCCGTACCGACACCGCCGAAGGCGCCTATCGCAAGAACCTGATCAGCCAGTACCTGAACCAGGCGGTGTGTGCGGCGGTGCAGGAAATCGCCGCACTGCAACCGGCGGGCTGGCGTCTGCAGTTGCTGGAAATCGGCGCAGGCGTGGGCGGCACCAGTGCCGACCTGATTCCGGCCCTGGACGGCTTGGCGGTGGACTACCAGTTCACCGACCTGTCGCAGTTTTTCCTCAACGAAGCGCGGGAGCATTTCGTCGAGTTTCCGTGGGTCAGCTACGGGCTGTTTGACCTGAACCTCGACCACTGGGCCCAAGGCATCGCCGCCAACTCCCTGGATGTGATTCTGTGTGCCAACGTGCTGCACAACTCGCGGCATGCCAGCCAGGTACTCGCCCGGCTGCGGGAAATGCTCGCCCCCGGCGGCTGGCTGATCTTTATCGAAGCCACCCGCGACACCTACCAGATCATGGCGTCCATGGAGTTCAAGGAGGGCCTGACCGCGTTCGAGGATTTCCGCGCCGAGCAGGACACCACGTTCATCCGCCGCGAGCAGTGGCAGCAACTGTTGCAGGAAGCCGGCGCGCAGACGCCGCTGTGCATGCCGGCAGCTGACGATGCGATGTCACAGATCGGCCAGCACCTGTTCATCACGCGCTTCAAGACCGAGCGCCAGACCCTTGAGCCGGAGGCGTTGCGCGCGCATCTGGGCCAGCGCCTGCCGGATTACATGGTACCCACCGAGTGGCGGGTACTGGATGAAATGCCGCTGACGGTCAACGGCAAAGTCGACCGCCAGGCGTTGGCCAACCTCGGCATGGCCGGCCCAGGCCACGCAACAGGCCAACAGCGGGGCTGCACCGCTGGATGCGCTGGAGCGCAGTATCGCAGAGGTCTGGCAAACCCTGTTGCGGGTGCCCAGTGTGGGCCGTGAACAGGGCTTCTTTGAGTTGGGCGGTGATTCATTGCTGGTGGCGCAGGTGGTTGGTCGCCTGCGGGAAAGCCTGCCCCAGGCCCGTAACGTGCCCTGGGGGGATTTGCTGCGCCAGTTGATCAACCAGCCCACCGTTGCGGCCCTGGCGGATTACCTGCGGGGGCAGGGCAGCGAGAGCCTGTCGCCGCTGGTGCGGATTCGTGAGGAGGCGCAAGGCCCGGCGCGGATCTTTGTCCATGATGGCAGCGGCACCCTGGCACCGTATCGCGCGCTGTTTGCTGCACTCGGGGAAGAAGCGCCACTGGAGGGGCTGGTGCTCAATGATGTACCGGGTTACCTGGCTCTGGCACCGGCTACGGCGATTCGTGAACTGGCCGAGCGTTATGCCGACACCTTGCACGCCGAAGGCCGGCGCCAGGTGAGCATCGTCGGTTATTGCCTCGGCGGGTTGCTGGCGACGGAGCTGGCGTCATGCCTCGCGGCGAGGGACATCGAGGTGCTGCAACTGACAGTGATCAGCAGCTACCGCGTGCCGTTCATGATCGAGGATGACCTGCTGGCGGAGTACGTGTTCGCCCGCGTGATGCAGGCCGACCCGCACACCCTGGGTTACCCGGTGGATGAACAGGCGATGGAGCGGGCGATTGCCAAGGTGCTGCGCCAAACTCCGGGCCGCGTGCCCCAAGGTGCGTTGCTGGCGCTGCAGGATGAGCCCGACTGTGCCAC
>NZ_JACARK010001371.1:0-2684 GCF_013386655.1 Pseudomonas sp. K5002
CCGCCGGCGCTGACGACGATACGCTGGGCGCGGATCTCACGGCCATCGACCTTCAGGCCGACCAGTGTGCCTTGTTCCAGCAAGGGTTCGATCTGTTTACCCGCGAGCAAACCGTCGCCGGCCAGTTGGGCCAGGCGTTCGATAAGGCTTGGGACGTCGATCACCAGTTCGGCCAGGCGATAGACCTTGCCCTTGAAGCGGCGATCTTGCAGGGCCGGTGGCAGGTCATCGCCCTTCACTTGATCCACGCGGCCACGCACGGCCTTGCTCGCGAAGAAACTGGTGAGGTTGCCGGCGATGGTGCCCGGCGACCACAAATAGTGGGCTTCGGACAGCAGGCGCACACCGGAGAGATCCAGTTCACCGTTGCCCGCCAGGGCTTCGCGCCAGCGGCGGGGCATGTCGGCGATGGCTTCGGAGGCACCGGTCAGGGCGCCGTGCAGTGCATATTTGGCGCCGCCGTGGATGATCCCCTGGGACTTCACGCTTTGCCCGCCACCGAGGGTGGCGCTTTCCACCAATACCGTGGAAAAGCCCTGGCGGCGCAGGCGCGCATTGAGCCAGAGGCCGGCAACCCCGGCGCCGACAATCAGAACGTCGGTGGAAATAACGGATGGCATGCAGCGACCTCAGTGTTCAAGACAGGCTGCGCAGTATACAGGCTCATGAAGTGAATCTTCGCCCCAACGCTCCCTGATGACAGACGCACCGCAGGAGCTGTCGAGTGGAACGAGGCTGCGAGTTTCGGCCTCAATTGAATCTCGCGTGAACGCTCAGTGCCCGGCCGTTTTCGAGAACAACTGAATCACCACCACGCCCAGCACAATCAGGCCCATGCCCAGCATCGCCGGGATATCCAGTTTCTGCCCGTAGATAAACAGCGCGGCGATGCTGACCATCACGATGCCCATCCCGGCCCACACTGCATACGCGACACCCACCGGCACGGTGCGCACCACCAGCGTGAGCATCCAGAAGGCCACGCCGTAGCCGACGATCACCAGCAACAACGGGATTGGCGTGCTGAAACCCTTGATCGCTTTCATGGAAACGGTGGCGATCACTTCCGAGCAGATGGCAATGGCCAGGTAATAGTAGGCGGCGTTCATGGGGTAAATCCTCGGTACAGGGTCGCTTGATAAGGTTGGCATTTTAGAGACTTGTCAGATGCGGTAAAGTCATTACCTATCCGAATTGAAGATGGGTTGAGCCATGAGCGTGCAGTGGAGTCTTGAGCAAATGCGCCTGTTTGTCAGCGTCGCCGAGCAGCGTTCATTTTCGGCGGTGGCGCGGGACCAGCGTCGGGCACAATCGGCAGTCAGCAACGGGATTGCCCTGTTGGAGGCGGACCTGGGCGTATCCCTGTTTGATCGCAGCAGCGGCCGCCAGCCCCGTTTGACCGAGGCGGGCACGGCACTGCTCGAGGAGGCGCGGGAAGTCTTGCGCCAGTGCGAGCGCCTGAATGGCCGTGCCTTGTCATTGATGCGCGGTGAAGAGGCGCGCCTGCGCCTGGCCCAGGATGAAGCCATGCTCTATCAGCCGGTGCTCGATAGCCTCGAAGCGCTGGCGGGAAAATTTCCCAGCCTGGAAGTGCAGTTGTCCAGCGCCGCCCAAGGCGATGTCGCGCGCAAGCTGGTGGAGCGCAAGGCGGATCTGGGCCTGCTGTTCTATCACGATCAGATCCCCGAAGCGTTGGAGCGCCGCGTGCTGGGCAGTGTGGAGATGGTGACCGTGTGCGGTATCGGGCATCCCATGGCCAAGGAACAGTTCGTGGATTGCCAGCGCCTGGCGCAGTTTCGCCAATTGCTGATGGCGACCCAGACCAGTGTGTATCCCGGCAGCGAGGCCGCCAGCCCGCAAGTGTGGCGGGCTGACAGTTTCTACGTGCTGGCCGAGTGGCTCGCGCGCGGCCTGGGTTGGGCCTGGTTGCCGCGGCATGTGGTGCAGTATCCGGCCTATCAGAACCAGATGGTCGAACTGAACAGCGAATGGACCCCGCCGGCGCTGGTGGTGGAGCTGGTCTGGCGTCGCGACGAGCCCCTCGGCCCGGCCGCGCGTTTCCTCGCCGAACGTTTTGCCGAGTGCTTGCAGGCGATCGACTGAAAAAGCCGATAAACTCCGCCGCCATGAATAGAACTCTCTACAGCTGTCTGTTTTACCTGGCGCTGCCGTTGGTAGCTTTACGTCTGTGGCTGCGAGCCCGCAAAGCGCCTGCTTACGCGAAGCGCGTGGGAGAACGCTTCTCCTGGGGCTTGCCGGTGATGCAACCCGGCGGGATCTGGGTGCATGCGGTGTCGGTGGGCGAAAGCATCGCCGCTGCGCCGATGATTCGCGGGCTGCTGGAACGTTATCCACAGCTGCCGATCACCGTCACCTGCATGACGCCCACCGGTTCCGAGCGCATCCAGGCGTTGTTCGCCAACGAGCCGCGCATCCAGCACTGCTACCTGCCGTACGATTTGCCCTGTGCGGTCAAGCGTTTTCTCGATCGCGTGCAGCCGAAACTGGCGGTGATCATGGAGACCGAACTGTGGCCCAACCATATTCACCAGTGCGCCAAACGCGGGATTCCCGTGGCATTGGCCAACGCGCGGCTGTCGGCTCGCTCGGCCAAGGGCTACGGGCGTTTCGCCAGGCTGACCGCGCAGATGCTGGCGGAAATGAGCCTGTTCGCGGTCCTGAAC
>NZ_JACARK010001372.1:0-200 GCF_013386655.1 Pseudomonas sp. K5002
GTGTTGCGGGTGTGCCAGCAGCTCGTATTTGCTGCCGTGTTCGCACAGGCGCCCGGCGTACATCACGGCGATGGAGTCGCAGGTTTGCGCCACCACGCCCAGGTCGTGAGTGATCATGATGATCGACAGGCCACGCTGGTCCCGCAGGTCCAGCAACAGCCGCAGAATCTGGGCTTGCACGGTCACGTCGAGGGCGGTGG
>NZ_JACARK010001372.1:321-639 GCF_013386655.1 Pseudomonas sp. K5002
CGCTGGCGCATGCCGCCGGAAAACTCGTGAGGGTAATTGTCGATCCGCGCCTGGGGATCGGGAATGCCGACCTGGCGCAGCACTTCGATAGCCTGCAAGCGCGCCTCCTTTTTCGACGCGCCCTGGTGCAGTCGGATGCCTTCGGCGATCTGCTCGCCGATGCGCATCAACGGGTCGAGGTGGCTACTGGGGTTCTGGAAAATCATCCCAAGTTGCCCACCGCGTACCGCGCGCATGCCGGCGTCATCCAGCTGCAGAAGGTCCTGGCCCGCCAGGCGCACCGAACCGCCCTGCACCCGCAGGCTCGGGGACGGCAGC
>NZ_JACARK010001373.1:0-1817 GCF_013386655.1 Pseudomonas sp. K5002
CGTGAAGCGCTCGAGCAATTCCGGCGCGCGGTGTTCCAGGGCGTACACAGCGTCGTCCAGTGCGTCGATCACCGGCAGCAGGTGGATCATCCGCCCGCGCAGCTCCTTTGTATTGCGCACCGTTTGCGGCCGGGAGCCCTCGTGGGGCAGTTGGCCGATCATCAATTCCAGGGTGTTGAAGGTAGCGACCATGCCGCCGCGCAGGGTGCTGATTTCCTCGGGTTGCACGTTGCGGCTGAGGAAGCGCTGGCTGTAGACCTGGGCGTCGGCAAACCACTTGCTCACCGAGTCATCGAACACCGGCGCCAGGCGTCGCGGCCAGAACATCGCCCCCACCACCGCCGCCACGGCGATGCCAAGGAAGATCTCTTCGGTCCGCGCTTCGGCCACATCCCACACCGCCAGCGGGTTATCCACCACCGGCAGGGCGATCAGCGGCAAGGTGTAGCCGGCCAGCATCAGCGCATAGCTGTTGGCGGTGCGCAGGTGCAGGGACAGGAACAGCAGAATCCCGGTCCACAGCGCGATCACCACCACCAACACGTAAGGCGTCTGCACAAACATCGGCACAAAAAACACCGCAGCGGCCGCGCCCATGAAGGTACCGACCGCCCGGTACAGCGCCTTGGAGCTGGTAGGGCCGACAAACGGGCTGGACACGATATACACCGTGGCCATCGCCCAATACGGACGCGGCATTTGCATCAGCATGGCGATGTACAACGCGATCATTGAAGCGGCGAATGTCCTTACGCCATAGAACCAATCCCTGGCCGGCGGCATGCCGGTAAAAAATCCGTTCAAGAACTCACAACCATGGGATGTTGATTGGCACCTTCGAAGGCCCGCAGTACACGCAAAGCAGCTTCCAGGTCATCGGGGTCGATTGTCGCCAGCACCTCGCGACGCAGGCGCACCAACTGTTCCTCCACCGCCTGCACCAGCTCGCGGCCACGCGCGGTGAGGCTCAAGGCCTTGGCGCGGCGGTCGTGGATGTCTTCGGTGCGGCACACATAGCCGGAACTGCACAGCTGATCCAACAGGCGCACCAGGGAAGGGCTTTCCATCCCGGCGGCCTGGGCTACCTTCACCTGGTGCACACCGTCGCCGAGGCGGCCGATCATCAGCAGCGGCACGGCGCAGGCTTCGGAGATGCCATAGCTGACGAGCGTGGTCTGGCAGATTTTGCGCCAGGTCCTGGCACCTACCACCATGCTGCTGCTGATGTTCATCTGGAGTTGTTCGAGGGTCTGGGACACTGGATTATTCGCATACAGTTAGTTTGCTAACTATCAATATGGTCGATGGATCCCAGGCCGTCAAGTTTTGATACAAATTTTGGGATGGGTGGTGGAGGCGCGAAGATGTGGATAAGTAAAGCGGGTTTCAAGCCCCACGCCCCTCTCTCAACCGCAAATTCAACTCATCCACCACCTCCGCCCAATCCGCGTCCTCCAGAATCTCCTCACGCAAAAACGCCCGCTGGGCCGGCGTCCAGAAAAACGCTTCCGCCAGATGCAATTCGGGCTTGAGTGGGGAGTGGACCGCGATGAACCGCTCGATGCTGACCGGGTCATCGGGCAAACCGAGCTGTTTGAACAACGATGGCAAGTTGTGGACTGGGGATTCCATGAGGCGTTCCTGGAGAGAGGGTTCACCTGAGTCTAGCCCCCCAGGCGAACATAAACCTCTCAGGTGTTGCGCGGATCAATCGCAGCCCTCACGGTGCACGCCCGCTGGCGCGTTACACAGCACGAACAGCCGGGCCCGCGCGCCGCCGCCGTCCTGTTGGCTGAGCTGACGCCATCCGGCCGGCA
>NZ_JACARK010001374.1:0-340 GCF_013386655.1 Pseudomonas sp. K5002
GCCAGCCCGCCACCAGCAGCGGCCACGCCCTGTTGCGCACCATCGCCGGCCAACCGCCATTGCTCGACGCATTGCCCAAGGGCTGCCGGTTCAACCCGCGCTGCCCGCAAGTCGGCAGCTTGTGCACCGAGCTGCTGCCGGAAGGCGCGCGGGTGGCCTGTCACTATCCCCTGGGAGTTCGCCCATGACGTTGTTGCAGGTGAATGACCTTGAGGTGCGTTTTGCCGCCGCCGGCAGCGGCCTGTTCGGCCTGAATAAACAGTGGGTGAGGGCGGTCAACGGGGTGTCGTTGACCCTGGCCGCCGGTGAAACACTGGGTTTGGTGGGCGAGTCCGGCAGC
>NZ_JACARK010001374.1:383-590 GCF_013386655.1 Pseudomonas sp. K5002
AGTCCGGCAGCGGCAAAAGCACATTGGGGAGGGCGATCCTGCACCTCAACCCCATCAGCGCCGGGCAGGTGGTGTTTGACGGCATCGACATGGCCCACGCCGGGCCGGTCGATATCGCCCGTTTGCGGCACGAGACGGCGATGATCTTCCAGGATCCCTACGCGGCCCTGAACCCGCGTCTTACCGTCGGCGAAACCATCGCCGAAG
>NZ_JACARK010001375.1:0-621 GCF_013386655.1 Pseudomonas sp. K5002
GCCTGCCAGCGCTTGGCGGTGGTCTGTGCCAGCGACTCGTCGGCCTGGGCCGAAGCCAGCACGGCCTTGGCTTGCAGCAGTTGCTGATCGAGCTCCGGCGTGTCGATTTCGGCCAGCAGTTGCCCGGCCTTCACGTGGTCGCCGATGTCGACGTTCCAGGTCTTGAGGTAGCCATTGACCCGGGCAAAGATCGACGCCCGCGAATACGCCTCAAGACGCCCCGGCAGGTTCAGGATCGGACCCTGGGGCTGAACGCTCGGGGTGATCAGGATCACGCTGGGCAACGCCTGGGCATCGGTCCAGGTTTTCAGGTCATGGGATTCGCTGGCGCGCACGCCGATGCCGAATACCACCACGGCAACCAGGACCACCAGCCCCAGCACCAGCCAGAGCAGACCACGGGATTTACGGCGGGGCGAACCCGGATTGGAAACGGAAGCAGACATGTCAAACCCCTTGAGTGGCGGTGGTCGCAAGCGTGGCGTGCTGACGCCGCCCGTGCACAAGACTGAAAATCAGCGGAACCAGGAACAACGTGGCAATGGTGGCGAAGGCCAGCCCGCCGATGACCGCGCGGCCCAGCGGGGCGTTCTGTTCGCCGCCCTCCCCCAGGCTCAGCGC
>NZ_JACARK010000014.1:0-12308 GCF_013386655.1 Pseudomonas sp. K5002
CGCTGATGCTCAATGCCGACGAGACCGAAGCCATCGTGCTGGGCTTGCGGTATGTCGACCAGCGCGGTGATGACGTACTGAGCCAGGCGGCGGCCAATGCGCTTGCAAAGATCGCCGACGTGCTTGACCCGGCTGCCCAGGAAGCCTTGCGCAATCCGACGGTGCTGCCGGGCCCGCCAGGCTTCGGCTACCCGGAAAATCGCGTGCCGTTGAATGTGTTCCGCGAGGCCATTCGCGGCCAGGCCAAACTGCACATCGACTACGCCGATGCCAGCCAGACCGCCAGCCAGCGCCTGATCTGGCCCCTGGCCCTGGGTTTTCTCAACGAAGTGCGGGTGATCGTCGCGTGGTGTGAATTGCGTGGGGCCTATCGCACCTTCCGCACCGACCGAGTGGCCGCCGCGCGCCTGCAAGGTGAACGGTATCCGGGGCGCCGCAGCGATTGGTTGCGGGGCTGGCGCAAGCTGATGGAACAGAACGAATCCGGGCCGTTCACTCCTGACAAGAACTGACACAACGCTGCTTTAGCATGGCTCCATAAATCACTAAAAAGGAGCTGTCACCATGTCCCAACCCACCCCTGAACTGGCCCCGGCTATTGCAACCTACATTGCCGCGGCGAATGCCGGCGACACCTCGCTGGTGGCCGACTGTTTCGCCGAAGATGCCAACGTGTTCGACGAAGGCGAGCACCGGGTAGGTACAGCCGCCATCGCCCGCTGGATGGAAGACACCGGGCGTCGTTACCAGCCCAGGGTCCAGGTGCTGAATGTGCAGCACCGCACGGGCAAGGTGCTGGTCAGCAACCTGATCACCGGCAGCTTTCCCGGCAGCCCGCTGGAGCTGCGCTATACCTTCCGCCTCAATGAACACGGCAAGATTGCCCGATTGGATATTTCCCTGTAGCCGTCATGGCATACTGCCGGGCATGACTTTCGACTCGCCACTTGCCGCCTATCAGCACGCCATCACCGAACAGGGTTTTGTCCCCGACGACGCCCAGCGTGAGGCGGTGCAAGCCCTGCAGGACTGCCATCAGGCCTTGCACCACGGCCCTGGGCCCATCACTGGGGTGTACCTGTGGGGCCCGGTCGGCCGGGGCAAGACCTGGCTGATGGACCAGTTCTACCAAAGCCTGGGAGTGCCAGCGCGGCGCCAGCATTTTCATCACTTCATGGGCTGGGTGCACCAGCGTTCATTCCAGCTCACGGGCACCCACGATCCCTTGCAGGCCCTGGCCCGCGAACTGAGCCGGGAAGTGCGGGTGCTGTGTTTCGATGAGTTGTTTGTCAACGACATTGGTGACGCCATCATCCTCGGCCGGCTGTTCCAGGTGATGTTCGAGGAAGGCGTGGTGATGGTCTGCACGTCCAACCAGCCACCGGACCAGCTGTACGCCGACGGTTTCAACCGGGATCGTTTCCTGCCGGGAATCGAGGCGATCAAACAGCATATGCGGGTGGTGGCAGTCGATGGCGGGGAGGATCATCGGCTGCACCCGGGCACCGCACTGCAGCGTTACTGGGTCGACCAGCCCGACGCGTTGGCCGAGGTGTTTCGCCAGTTGAGCGCCGGGCAGGCAGTGAGCAGCGCCCCGGTTGCGGTCGGCTACCGCTCCATCGTGGCAGTGCAGTCCAGTGAAACCGTGCTGTGGTGTTGCTACGCCGACCTGTGTGAGCAGCCGTTGGCGGCGATGGATTTCATGCTGCTGTGTGATCGGTTCAAGGCCATTTTGCTCGGCGAGGTGCCCAACCTCAGCGCGCAAAAGCGCCCGGGACGAATCGCCCGGGGCACCGAAGACGCTGCCGAACGGGTGGACGCCGGGGACCGGGAACTGCCGGAACTGTCGGTGCATGACGACAGCGTCCGGCGTTTCATCGCGCTGGTGGACGAGTGCTACGACCGCAAGGTGCCGCTGTACATCGAGGCCCGGGTGCCGCTGGAACGCCTCTACACCGAGGGTTACCTGGAGTTTCCATTCCGCCGCACCCTGAGCCGCCTGCAGGAGATGCAACTGGCACGGTTTGGCGAGCCTGGCGCGCTTTCACGCGGGCAAATGTAGTTAATCTCCTTCATCTAATGCCTGCACCACGCTTACAATCGAGCCCTTTTATGGGGACCGAGTCCCTGTCGCACCGTCAACGAGGAAGGAAATGGACAGCGCAGACATCCTGGTGCTGCAAGCCAGCTACACCAATCCGGTACACGCCGAGGCCATTGGCCTGGTGCTCAATCATTACGCCGAAGACCCCATGGGCGGTGGCCACAGCCTGCCGGCCGACCGCTTGCAGCAACTGCCGGCAGAGCTGGCCAAGCGTGCCCACGCGTTCAGTGTGCTGGCCTTTGTCGGCGGTACGCCGGCCGGCCTGGTGAACTGCTTTGAAGGGTTTTCCACCTTTGCCTGCCGCCCGCTGGTCAACGTGCACGACGTGGTGGTGATGGATCAATTCCGTGGCCTGGGGCTGAGTCAGAAGATGCTGCAAAAGGTCGAGGAAATTGCTCGCCAGCGCGGTTGCTGCAAGATCACCCTCGAGGTGCTTGAAGGCAACGCCGTGGCGCAGTCGGCGTATCGAAAGTTTGGGTTTGATGATTCGGTATTTGATCCGCAACATGGCCGGATGTTGTTCTGGAGCAAGCCGCTTTAATTAATGTTTATTTAATTAAAGGCAAAAAAAAGGCGCCAGCAAGTGGCGCCAAATTGACCTTGGCTATCAGAGCGGAATAGCACAGGTATTGCGGGTAAATCAGCTGTTCGGTGTGTTGGTAGTTTGGTCGGCCGTTGCCGGCTTTTCGGTCTTGCCGTCAGCCATTGCGGTTTGCTGGGCAGCACCGTGAGTCTGTTGCTGAACGAAGGTGAAGTTGTTGTAGAACTCCTTCGAACGCTCTGAGCCGCCTTCTGCAAAGGCGGCTACGGAAGTCATGGTCATCAGGCCGGCAAGGATAACAGTCGAAAATTTCATGGCAGTGTCTCAGTAAGTGTGTTGGGTCCGCGCGTTGTCATCAGCGGCGGGATGGGGAGACTGTGGGCCAATGATATTAAGTAAGGGTTAACCTCGCGCTGACCGAAAGTTAACGATTTCGTTAACTTCCAATCTTTAGCAGCGATGAATTCAGAGCTTCCAGTCCAGTGCAACGCTGATAGAGCGCGGGTCTCCCCAATACACGCCGTTATAGAAGCCGACGCGCTCGTAATATTTTTTATCAAATAGGTTGTTGATATTAAGTGACGCCGACAAGTGGTCATCGAACTCATAGCGCGACATCAGGTTGACCACGGTATAGGCCTGCTGGGTGATCCGGGTGCGCTCCCTGATCAGGGCTCCATTGGTGTCCCGGCCAACCGGGCGATAGGCGAAGTCGTAGAAGTCGCTTTGCCAATTCACCGCGCCGCCGACCGTCAGCGCGTGCCATTCGCCGGGCAGGCGGTAGGCCGTGGACACGCGCAGCAGGTTCAGCGGCAGGTGGGTGTTATTGCGCTGCTTGTCCCCGTTCAGGGAGTGGGTGTAGGTGTATCCGGCGGTCAGGTTCCAGTCGGGGCGCACCTCTCCGGACACCTCTACCTCGAAACCCTGAACCTTGTTGCCTTTGCCGCCGGATGTGAAGAACTGCTCACCGGTCTCCGGATCCGGTGGGGTCAAACTGTCCAGTTCCGCGACGTTGTCCTGTTTGCTCCAGAAGTACGCGGCCGCCAGGTTCAGGCGCTCTTCCAGCAGGCTGCCCTTGATGCCCACTTCATAGTTGCTGCCTACCACCGGCTCCAGGTATTGCTTGCCGGCGTTGCGTTCTTCCTGCGGGTTGAAGATGTCGGTGTAGCTGGCGTAGACGGTGTACTCCGGGGTCAGGTCGTAGAGCAGGCCGGCGTAGGGTGTCCACATGTCGTTGTGGGTCTGGCTGGATTTTGACGTACCGAGGAACTGGTCAGTGTCCCTGTTGTAGTTGTAGGTGGTGCTCTCGATCTCCCAGCTGCCGTAGCGGCTGCCCAATACCGCATGCAGGCGATCGGTCAGGCTCAGGCGGGTGGCCAGGTAGCCGGCCTTTTGGCGGGTGCTGCCTTGTTCGCCCTTGAGGCCGGTGTTGGTGTCGGGGAATTTGCCGATCCCGCCCATGTGTTTCCAATCGTCGATGCTGGTGTAGTCCTTCGGCACCGTACCGCTGCGCAGGTGTGGCGAAGCGTCACGCTGCTCGGACTCGCCGTAACCCACCATCAATTCGTGCTCACGACCCAGCAGGGCATAGGACCCGGACAGGTTCAAGTCGACCACGTCCATTTTCGAGGTGCCGAGCATGTGGCTGGTCCAGGCGGTCATGCCGCTGCGGTCGGCATTCGGGAAGCCTGAGCCGCCGTAATAGACCTTGCCGTCGGTGTCGCTTTCACGGTGGGTATAGGCGGCCTTCAGGTGCCAGTCACCCGCCAGGCGGTGGTCGAGGGTAGCGAAGGTGGTTTCATCTTTCAGCGGCCAGGAACTCCAGTGGGCCGCGATGTTGGCGGAGCGGGGCAGCCTGGCTTTGCTGCCGTCGCTGTTCCAGTAGGGCAAGGTGCCCCACGCGGTGCCCTGCACATGCTTGTTCTGGTAGTCGAAGCCCACCGCCAGCACCGTGTCGTCGGTCAGGTCGCCTTCGAGGATGCCGTAGCCGACTTCCCGTTGCAGCGCGTAGTTGTCGCGGTAGGACTGGGTGTCACGGTAGGCGAGCACCGTGCGGCCGCGCAGACGCCCATCAAACGCCAGGGGGCCGCCAACGTCCAGGTAGCTGTAGTAATTGTCGTGGGAGC
Organism: Pseudomonas sp. K5002; assembly: GCF_013386655.1. NCBI lineage: Bacteria > Pseudomonadati > Pseudomonadota > Gammaproteobacteria > Pseudomonadales > Pseudomonadaceae > Pseudomonas > Pseudomonas sp. K5002. The sequence continues at coordinate 4,772 of NZ_JACARK010000014.1, forward strand.
CGCCACTGACGCCTGTCTTGGCCTGCCACTGTGCGGTCGGACGTTTGCGCACCATATTGACCGTGGCCGAGGGGTCGCCGGCGCCGGTGGTCAGGCCGGTGGCGCCGCGGACCACTTCGACCCGGTCGTAGATGATGGTGTCGGCATCGGACTTCATGCGGCCGAAGGTGTTGAGCATGCCGTCAATCTGGAAGTTGGTGATGCCGTAGCCGCGCGAGGAATAGCCGACCCGGTCGGAGTCCAGGTGCTGCACCACCACGCCGGTGGTCTGGCGCATCACTTCGGTCAGGGTGTTGAGGTTGAAGTCGTCCATCTGCTGGCGGGTGATCACCGAGACCGATTGCGGGGTTTCCTTGATGGACAGGTTCAGCCGGGTGGCGGTGCCCATTGAGCCTGTGGTGTAGGCACCGGTGTGTTCGGTGTTGGCGCCAAGGCCTTCGGCGGTGATGCTGGTGCTGCCCAGTTCCAGGGCTTTGGCCGGCGCTTGGGATTCCTGGTCGGGGTCGTTTTCGGCCAGCAGGTCCGGGCTCAGCACCACGCTGAAGAGGCCCAGGGTCAAGGTCATGGAACGGGTAATAGGCGCGAACATCGCGGCGAACTCCTTGTCGTCTATGAAAAATGCCATTGGCTCAAAGACGAAAGGAGGCGGGGAACTTTAGCGCTAAACGAGAATAATTATTATCTTAACGTTGCCGCCAAATCGGGTTTCACCGCATTGCGCGGATGAAACCCGGGCGATTCAAGCTACTTGACGACCACGCTGGCGGCGTCTGGCTTGGGCTTGATCAGGCTGAAATCAATCAGCGGTTTTTGCTGGCGTGCATACGGGTCGCCAATCAGCCGTGGCCGAGGCTTGAAGCTGTCACTGACCAGGCTCTTGCTGTGGTCCAGTTCGTCGAAGCTCAACCCGGCCATGTCGGCCCAGGTATGGATCAGCTGCGAGCTGGTGTAAGGGCGCTGCAAGTCACCGGCAAAACTCCAGTCATGGCTTTCACGCCACTTGGGTGATGCGTAGGCCATGAACGGAATGGTGTACATCGGTGCTGTCGGCTTGCCTTCGTTGCGGCCCAGGGTGTTGTGGCCGGCCGAATCGAACACGTCTTCGCCGTGGTCGGAAAGGTACAGCAGGAAACCGTTCGGATCGGTCTTGGCGTAGTCCTTGATCAGGCTCGACACCACGAAATCGTTGTACAGCACCGCATTGTCGTAGCTGTTGTAGGTCGGCAACTGTGCGTCGCTGACCCCCTCAGGCACACCCTGGCGGTCGGTGAACTTGTCGAAGGTCGGCGGGTAGCGGTACTGGTAGCTCATGTGGGTACCCAGCAGGTGCACCACGATGAATTTGCGTTCGGCGGTGTCGGACATGGCCTTGGCAAACGGCTCCAGCACGTCGCCGTCATACTGGCGCGCATTCTGGTTGCGGTTGTTGTTCAGGTACACCTGCTCGTCGGCCTGTTCGGAGAAGGTCGTGAGCATGGTGTTGCGCTTGGTCATGGTCTGCTGGTTGGTGATCCAGAAGGTCTTGTAGCCGGCCTGCTTCATCACGCTGACGATGGACGGGGTCTTGAGGTACAGGTCCGGGTTTTCTTCGTCAGCGAAGGTCAGCACCTGTTGCAGCGCCTCGATGGTGTACGGGCGCGGGGTAATGACGTTGTCGAACACCGCCAGTTGGTCCCGCAGCTTGTCCAGTTCCGGCGTGGTGTTGCGCGGGTAGCCATACAGGCTCATGCGCTGGCGGTTGGTGGACTCGCCGATCACCAGCACCAGGGTCGACGGCTGGCCGGCCATGCTGTCCTTGAGGTTGGTCAGGGGCGGGATCTTGCTGGCGCTGGTCAGCATGCCTTGCATGTTATCCAGTTGTTCGGTGTAGCGGCGGTAGGCGACGATCATCTGCCATGGCACTGCCGGCTCGATACGGGTTTCGAAGCGGTCGATGGCCAGTTCCATGGTCTCGCTCTTGGCGATCTGCTTGACCAGCGGGTAGCCGACGATGGCAATCACGATTGCGGCAGCCGCCAGCATGGCCTGGCCACGTGGCAGGTAAACCGGGCGTACGCGGGTCCACAGGAAAACGGCCATGGCGGTGTGGGCAATGAACGCCAGCACGATCCACCAGGCAAAGTATTGGGTGGCGTATTCGCCGGCTTCAGAGATGTTCGACTCGAACATGATGAAGATGACGCTTTGAGAGAATTCCTGCTGGTAGATGAAGAAATAACCCAGGCTGGCCATGGAACAGGCCCACAGCACCACGCCAATCAACCCCGCCACCAGGCGCGCGCGACGTGGGAACAACAGCATCGGCGCCAGCCACAGGGCGCTCATGAAGAATGCCTGGCGGAAACCACTGAAGCCGGAGGTGCCGGTCAGTTGGATCAGCAGTTGGGTAATGCCCGAGAAATACCAGAAGAACAGAAACATCCAGCCGAGGCCGGCCCAATCAAAACCTTTCGCAGACGTAGTGCTGCGTTTGAACATCGCCATCCAGCGCTCCAACCCGATAATTTCAGTGTCAACGCGCAGGGATGCACGCAAACAGAGGGCCTGCGCACGTAGCGCGGCCCTATTCGGCGGGAGTATCGGGAGGGGGATGTGAAAACTTCGTGAGTTATTCCTGAACGGTTCGTTCAGCCCACGTTCAGCAAAGTGCGGGCTGGGTGTCGGACGGCTGATTGAGCTGGCCCTGCAGGTGCGAGCGCAAACGCATGACTTCCTGCTGCAGTTGGTCGCGCTCGTTTTTCAACTGGCGCAATTCATCGCGGCGAATGGTGACGTAGAGGGTCTGTGGCGGACGGGTCATGTGTGCAGTGCTCATTGCTTACCTCGCAAATAGCCGGTCTATCGCGGTGCCAGAGCGCTTGAATCGAGGCTCTCGGCAACAGTCGGGGCAATTCTGAATTCTTTTTTTAATGAAGGGAACTTTTTTATTTTTGATGGTCGTTGTGACTTTTAACCCACTGAAGGCGAAAGGATGGCCACTTTTTGTCATGAAACTATGCCAATCCGCTCTGGACTAACCCTCATTAGCCTCATTGCGCTATAAACTGTGACACACATTTATTCGTAGTAAGGAGCATCAGCACATGCAACTGGGGATTATTGGACTAGGCCGCATGGGTGGCAACATTGCGCGGCGCCTGATGCTCAATGGGCATACCACCGTGGTTTACGACCGCAATGAAGCATTCGTAAAAGGTCTGGCAGGCGAGGGCGCCACGGGCGTTGCTGACCTGGCAGGCCTGGTGGCCGGGCTGCAAAAGCCCCGGGCGATCTGGGTGATGCTGCCGGCAGGCGACCCGACCGAGAACACCATTGAAGAACTGAGCCAACTGCTTGAAGACGGTGATGTGATCATCGACGGCGGCAACACCTTCTATAAGGATGACATCCGTCGGGCCAAGGCCCTGTCGGAAAAAGGCCTGCACTATGTCGACGTCGGCACCTCCGGCGGCGTCTGGGGCCTGGAGCGCGGCTACTGCATGATGATCGGCGGCGACGCCGAGACCGTTAAGCTGCTGGACCCGATCTTCGAAAGCCTGGCACCGGGCCTGGGCACCATCCCGCGTACCAAGGACCGTTCCGCCGCAGCGGACAGCCGTGCCGAGCGCGGCTATATCCACGCAGGGCCTGCCGGTTCCGGGCACTTCGTCAAGATGATCCACAACGGCATCGAGTACGGGATGATGCAGGCCTTCGCCGAAGGTTTCGACATCCTCAAGACCAAGAATTCGGAGAACCTGCCGCAAGACCAGCGCTTCGACCTGAATGTTGCCGATATCGCCGAAGTCTGGCGCCGCGGCAGCGTGGTGTCGTCCTGGCTGCTGGACCTGACCGCCGACGCCCTGGCCACCGATCCGAAGCTCGACGGGTATTCCGGCTCGGTCGCCGACAGTGGCGAAGGCCGCTGGACCATCGAGGCCGCCATGGAACAATCGGTACCGGTTCCGGTGCTGTCGAACTCGCTGTTCGCACGCTTCCGCTCCCGCCAGCAAAGTACCTACGGTGACAAAATGCTTTCTGCCATGCGCTTCGGCTTTGGCGGCCATGTGGAGACTCCCAAAAAATGACCGCCAACGGCAAGAAACCCAAGGCCGAACCCGCTCCGCCCACCACACTGTTTCTGTTTGGTGCCCACGGTGACCTGGTCAAGCGCCTGCTCATGCCGGCGCTGTACAACCTCAGCCGCGACGGGCTGCTGGGCGATGGCTTGCGCATTGTCGGCGTTGATCACAACGCCATCAGCGACGCCGATTTCGCCAAGAAGCTCGAGGACTTCATTCGCACCGAGGCCGCCAGCAAGGTCAAGGGCAATGCCGAGAACGCCCTGGACCCTGCATTGTGGGAACAGTTGGCCAAAGGCATCAGCTACGTCGAGGGTGATTTCCTCGACGACGGCACCTACGCCGATATCGGCAAGAAGATTGCCGACAGCGGTACTGGCAACGCGGTGTTTTACCTCGCCACTGCGCCGCGTTTCTTCGCCGAAGTGGTGCAGCGCCTCGGCGCGGCCGGCTTGCTGGAAGAAACCCCGGAGGCGTTCCGCCGGGTGGTGATCGAAAAGCCGTTCGGCTCCGACCTCGCCACTGCCGAAGCGCTGAACGCCTGCCTGCTCAAAGTGATGAGCGAAAAGCAGATCTACCGCATCGACCATTACCTGGGCAAGGAAACCGTCCAGAACATCCTCATCAGCCGTTTTTCCAATGTGCTGTTCGAGGCGTTCTGGAACAACCACTACATTGACCACGTACAAATCACCGCCGCCGAAACCGTCGGCGTGGAAACCCGTGGCAGTTTCTTCGAACACACCGGCACCCTGCGGGACATGGTGCCCAATCACCTGTTCCAGTTGCTGGCGATGGTCGCCATGGAACCGCCGGCTGCCTTTGGTGCCGACGCAGTGCGGGGCGAGAAGGCCAAGGTGATCGGGGCCATCCGGCCCTGGTCGCTGGAAGACGCACGGGCCAACTCGGTGCGTGGCCAGTACACCTCGGGTGAAGTCGGCGGCAAGCAGTTGCCGGGTTACCGCGAAGAGGCCAATGTTGCGCCCGACAGCAGCACCGAGACCTTCGTTGCCCTCAAGGTGTTGATCGACAACTGGCGTTGGGTGGGTGTGCCGTTTTACCTGCGCACCGGCAAGCGCATGAGCATCCGCGACACCGAGATCATCATCTGCTTCAAGCCGGCGCCTTACGCGCAGTTCCGTGATACCGAGGTCGATGAACTCAAGCCGACGTACCTGAAGATCCAGATCCAGCCGAATGAAGGCATGTGGTTCGACCTGCTGGCGAAAAAGCCCGGGCCGACCCTGGACATGGCCAACGTGGAGCTGGGGTTTGCCTACAAGGACTTCTTCGAGATGCAGCCGTCGACAGGTTACGAAACCCTGATCTACGACTGCATGACCGGCGACCAGACCTTGTTCCAGCGCGCCGACAACATCGAGAACGGCTGGCGTGCGGTGCAGCCTTTTCTCGATGCGTGGAAGCAGGATGACGGCATCCAGGCCTACAAGGCGGGTGAGGACGGCCCGGCGGCGGCTGATGCGTTGCTGGCCCGCGATGGCCGTACCTGGCACAGCCTCGGATGAGTGACTTGCCGAGTCAACCCATCCGTTTTGTGTTGAGTGATATGGATGGCACGTTGCTGCATCCGGATCACAGCCTCAGCCAGCGCACCATTGATACGGTTCGCGCCTTGCGCGCGGCCGGGGTGTTTTTCAGCCTGGCCAGCGGGCGACCTCCCAAGGCCATGCGTCAGCAGATCGAAGCACTGGGCATCGATGTGCCGATTGCCGGCTTCAACGGCGGCACGCTGGTCAATCCCGACGGCAGTATTCTGGTGGCGCATCACTTGCCGGCAGAAGCGGCGCTGGTGGCGTTGGCCTTGTTTACGCCGCAGCCGGACGTTGAAGTCTGGCTGTTTGCCGACGGCGACTGGCTGCGTCGCGATCCCGGGGGACCGATGGCGGTTCGCGAGGAGCACGGCCTGGGCTATGGGGCGATCGTGGTGGAGAGCTTCGAGCCGTATCTGGATCGGGTCGACAAGATTGTTGCGGCCAGTACCAATACCCAGCTGCTGATGGAGCTTGAGGCGCAGTTGCAGCCCAGGGTCGAGGGATTGGCCCAGGTGTCGCGTTCGCAGCCGGTGTTCCTGGATGTCACCGCCATGAAGGCCAACAAGGGTGAAGCATTGAGAACCCTTGCGGCGCACCTCGGTGTGCCACTGCAACAGACCGCAGCCATCGGTGATGGCGGCAATGACCCGGCGATGTTTCATGTGGCGGGGTTGTCGATTGCCATGGGCCAGGCAGAAGAGGTGGTCAAGCGCCAGGCCAGCGTCGTGACCGGCAGCAATGTCGATGACGGTGCGGCGGAAGCCATCGAGCGGTTTATTCTCTCGGCCTATTGATCGGTAACCACACTAATAAGTAGTCAGCTATGCAAAGTTGCAACTTGCATGGCTGACTGTCCACTTGAGTTAGTGCGGGTCAATATATTGCGCAGCCGGGCGGCACACTTTCGGGTGCCGTCTCACGCACGCTTCAGTTACTTGGGCATTGCCCAGGATTGCAACTGGTAGCCATCTTTGTCGAGTTCGGCACGGGCCTGCAACAGCAAGTCCTCGAGCTGTGCCGGGTCGGTATAAGTGCTGGAAGACAGCTGCTTGCTACCGATACGGGTATTGGTGCGGTCGATGACGCTCAGGCTCAGGGCGCCGTTGCCGTCGTGCCAGGCCACACATTGAAAGGGCTGGAAAGCACGGTCTGCGATCAAAAGAGCTTCGTTGATGCGGAGCGGGGCGTTCATGGGGTCTTCTCTCTAAATGCCCATTCAAGTGGAAGCCGTTGGTTGGGCGTGCCTAACGACTGGTTACTTGTACTGATGCACGATCACCGGGTGCGGGTCACATGTTAGAAGAAGATTTTTTAACTTTCCCTGATTAAAGTCATGTAAGGGGCTATTTTGAAAGCCTCATGAAAGTTATGCCGCGGCAATTGACCGCACCCGACTGACATAAAAGACCCGGTTCGTTCGCGACTTATAGCGAATCGGTACAAAGGGTGCGTCAAGATCTTGCTAGGGTTATCAGCAGACTTTGCAAATAGTTGTTTTTAAATAACTTTAACGATTTTGACGCCAAGGAATAGTCATGATTGTTACACCTGCCCCGCGCCGCCTGCTTGTGGTCGATCCCTGTGATGACTGCCACCGGCTATTGCCCGGTTTGCGCGCAGCGGGGTGGGACGTGGACAGCTGCGCCCTCGAGTCGGTGGGTGAGCGCTCCTGTGACGTGGGTTTGTTGCGCCTGCAGCCGTTTCACTTGGAGCGACCCGAAGCGGTCAAGGAACTGATCAGCCGCAGCGGCACCGAGTGGATTGCGGTGCTTAACCAGGAAGTGCTGCGCCTGCAGAATGTCGGCGATTTTGTCTGTGAGTGGTTCTTCGACTTCCATACCTTGCCGTTTGACGTGTCGCGGGTGCAGGTCACCCTGGGCCGCGCCTTCGGCATGGCGCGCCTGCGGGGCAAGGGCAACAACG
>NZ_JACARK010000140.1:0-4929 GCF_013386655.1 Pseudomonas sp. K5002
GGCGGCGGGGTCCACTGTTCGATCTTGCCGGCCGAGGCCGTGACTTGCGGTTGCGGGGTTTGCGGTTCGTTGAGCATCAACGGCGCCGGCTTGCCGCGCTGGGCCCAGTACTGGGCCGGGTCGATACCTTCGACCTTCACCCGGGCGGTGCCGATTTCGGCATACCCGAGTTTCTTGGCGGCGGCGTAGGACAAGTCGATGATCCGGTCCGAATAGAACGGCCCACGGTCATTGACCCGCAGGATTACCGAGCGGTTGTTGTCCAGGTTGGTCACGCGTACATAGCTGGGCAGCGGCAGGGTCTTGTGCGCCGCGCTCATGCCGTACAGGTCATAGACTTCGCCGTTGGCGGTGTTCTGGCCGTGGAACTTGGTCCCGTACCAGGACGCCGTACCTGATTGCACGTAGGTCTTGGAGTCTTGCAGCGGGAAGTAGTTTTTGCCCAGCACGGTATAGGGGTTGGCCTTGTAAGGGCCGGTGTGCAGGGTCGGCGTGGCATCCGGGATCTTCGAAACATCCACATCCCACCACGGCGCGCCGTCTTTGTGGGCGCGGTTGATATCCAGCCCCGGCTGGGAGCGGATCGCCGTGCCTGCGGTTTTTTGCACCGGTGCACGACTGGTGGAACAACTGACCACCAATAACGACAATGCGGCGTACGCCAACAGCTTCAGGGGTTTGTACATCGGTGATACCGGCATTACTTGACGCCCCGTGCTTGGACCAGCATGTCTGACAGTTGATGCACGGCCATGGCGTACATCACGCTGCGGTTATAACGCGTGATTGCGTAGAAATTCTTCAGGCCCATCCAGTATTCGGGGCCATTTTCGCCTTCGAGGCGGAACGCCGTCACCGGCATATCATCGCGTGGCGCATTCTGACTCGACCAGCCCAGCGCCCGCAACTCCCCGACCGTCTTGACCGGCTCGATACCCTGGGTCAGGCCTTCATCGGCGCGCTCACCGGTCACATCGGCGCGAATCACCACCGGCTCGCCGGCTACCCAGCCGTGGCGCTTGAAGTAGCTGGCGACGCTGCCGATGGCGTCATCGGGGTTGCTCCAGATATTGATATGGCCGTCGCCGTCAAAATCCACGGCGTAGGCGCGAAAGCTGCTCGGCATGAACTGCGGCAAGCCCATGGCCCCGGCGTAGGAGCCCTTGAGGGTCAACGGGTCGACCTGTTCTTCACGGGCCAACAGCAGGAACTCGCGCAGCTCTTTGCGGAAGAATTCGGCGCGTGGCGGGTAGTCAAAGCCCAGGGTCGACAAGGCGTCGATCACCCGGTAGCTGCCGGTGTTGCGGCCGTAGAAGGTTTCGATGCCGATGATTGCCACGATCACCTGGGCCGGTACGCCGTATTCCTGCTCGGCGCGGGCCAGCACCGCTTCGTGCTGGCGCCAGAAGTCCACGCCCCGCGCCACGCGGGCGTCGGTCAGGAACATCGGGCGATATTCCTTCCACTGCTTCACGCGCTCGGCGGGCCGGGAGATGGCGTCGAGGATCGCCTGCTTGCGCTGGGCCTCGCGGAACACGCCCATCAGCTGTTCACCGGCGAAACCATAGTCACGGGTCATCTCACCGACAAACTCGGCGACCTGGGGCGAACCGTCGTAGTCGCCGGCCTGCGCTTCCTGCACAGCGGCTCCCAGCAGGCCCAACAGGCCCATCCAGGACACGTGCCGGGCAGCCCAGCCGCGCATTACTTGCATTGACATCTTCACCTTATTCAAACCTGTGCGATCCACTTACGATGGGTATGGATCGACATCAAAACCCCAAACGCTGACAGCAATGTCACCAGCGAAGTTCCGCCGTAGCTAATGAACGGCAACGGCACCCCAACCACCGGCAACAGGCCACTGACCATACCGATGTTGACGAAAACGTAAACAAAAAACGTCATGGTGAGGCTGCCGGCGAGCAATTTGCCAAACAGGGTTTGCGCCTGGGCAGTAATCACCAGGCCGCGCCCGATCAGCAGCAAGTAAATCAGCAACAGTGCGCAGATGCCCACCAGGCCGAACTCCTCGCCCATCACCGCGATAATGAAGTCGGTGTGGCTTTCCGGCAAAAAGTCCAGGTGCGACTGGGTGCCCAGCAGCCAGCCCTTGCCGAATACGCCGCCGGAACCGATGGCCGCCTTGGACTGGATGATGTTCCAGCCGGTGCCCAGCGGATCGCTCTCCGGGTCGAGGAACGTGAGGATTCGCTGCTTCTGGTAGTCGTGCATGAAGAAGAACCACATGGCCACGGCCACCGGCACGGCCGCGGCCAGCACGCTGAGGATCCAGCGCCAGCGCAGCCCACCCATGAACAGCACGAACGCGCCGCCCGCCAGGATCAGCAGCGAGGTGCCGAGGTCGGGCTGGCGCACGATCAGGATAAACGGCACGCCGATCAATATCAGGCTGATGCCCACGTGCTTGAGCTGGGGCGGCAGTGTGCGTTTTGACAGGTACCAGGCGATGGTCGCCGGCATCAGGATCTTCATGAATTCCGACGGCTGGAAGCGAATCACCCCCGGGATGTTGATCCAGCGCGTCGCACCCATGGCGTTGTGGCCCATGACATCCACCACCACCAGCAGCAACACGCCGGCGACATACCCCAGCGGCACCCAGCGCGCCATGAAACGCGGCTCCAGCTGGGCGATCACCACCATCGACAACAGGCCCAGGCCAAACGACGACGCCTGTTTGATCAGCAAGTCCCAGTTCTTGCCACTGGCCGAATACAACACGAACAGGCTCCCGGCGGCCAGGGTCAGCAGCAGGATCAGCAACGGGCCATCAATGTGCATGCGCTGCAGCAAAGTGGCGCGGCGGCGCATCACATCTTCGCTGGAGAGGATGCGGTCAAAATTACTCTTCAAGGGCCGTAGCCTCCACACTGGATGGGGTGCCGCCATATTCGGGCTTGAGCTTGCCGTCTTCGGTCAACAGCCAGGCATCCATGATCTGACGCACCACGGGCGCTGCTACGCCGGAACCGGATTCACCGTTCTCGACCATCACCGCCACGACGATCTTCGGGTTGTCGGCCGGAGCAAAGCCGACGAACAAGGCGTGGTCACGGTGGCGTTCCTGAACCTTGGAGCGGTCGTACTTCTCGCCCTGCTTGATCGCGACCACCTGGGCCGTACCGCTCTTGCCGGCAATCCGGTATTGCGCACCGGCTGCCGCTTTACGAGCGGTACCCCGGGCGCCGTGCATCACTTGCTGCATGCCGTGGTTGACCTTGGTCCAGTCGGACGGGTCGCGCAGCACAATGTCGGGAATCGGGTTTTCGTCCACCGGGCGTTCGCCCTCGATGGTCTTGGCCAGATGCGGGCGGTTCCACACCCCTTTGTTGGCCACCAGCGCGGTGGCCTGGGCCAGTTGCAGCGGCGTGGCCTGCATGTAGCCCTGGCCGATCCCCAGGATCAGGGTTTCGCCCGGGAACCACGCCTGGCGCCGGGTCGCACGCTTCCACTCGCGGGACGGCATCAGGCCCGGGGACTCTTCGAACATGTCCAGGGAGACTTTCTGACCAAGGCCGAACTTGCCCATGTAGGCCGACAGCCGATCAATCCCCAGCTTGTGGGCCAGGTCATAGAAGTAGGTGTCGTTGGAACGCATGATCGCCGTATCCAGGTCCACATAACCGTCGCCGGTGCGGTTCCAGTTACGGTATTTATGATCGTAGTTGGGCAGCATGTAGTAGCCGGGGTCGAACACCCGGCTCGATGCCGTGACCACGCCCGAGTCCAGGCCGGCAATCGCCACCGCCGGCTTGATGGTCGAGCCCGGCGGATACAGGCCGCGCAATACGCGGTTGAACAGCGGCCGGTCGATGGAATCACGCAGCTCGGCGTAGGCCTTGAAGCTGATCCCGGTGACAAACAGGTTGGGGTCAAAACTTGGCTGGCTGACCATCGCCAGCACTTCGCCAGTGCTCGGATCCAGTGCCACCACGGCACCCCGACGCCCGCCCAGGGCCATCTCCGCCGCTTCCTGCAACTTGATGTCCAGGCTCAGCACGATGTCCTTGCCGGGCACCGGGTCGGTACGCTTGAGCACCCGCAGCACGCGGCCACGGGCGTTGGTCTCGACTTCCTCGTACCCCACCTGGCCGTGCAGTTCCGGCTCGTAGAAACGCTCGATGCCGGTCTTGCCGATATGGTGGGTGCCGCTGTAGTTGACCGGGTCGAGGGTCTTGAGCTCTTTCTCGTTGATCCGGCCCATGTAGCCGACCGAATGCGCAAAGTGCGCCCCTTGCGGGTAGTGGCGAACCAACTGCGCCACCACTTCCACACCCGGCAGACGGAACTGGTTCACCGCGATCCGGGCGATCTGCTCTTCGGTCAGCTCGAACAGGATCGGCACCGGCTCAAACGGCCGGCGCCCCTGTTTCATGCGCTTTTCGAAAATCACCCGGTCTTCCGGCGTCAGTTGCAGCACCTCGACGATCACATCGAGGATCTGCTGCCAGTCACCGGAGCGTTCGCGGGTCATGCTCAGGCTGAAGCTGGGCCGGTTATCCGCTACCACCACGCCATTGCGGTCGAAAATCAGCCCACGGGTCGGCGGAATCGGCTGCACGTGCACCCGGTTGTTTTCCGACAATGTGGAGTGATAGTCGTACTGGATCACCTGCAGGAAATACAGGCGCGCAATCAGCACCCCCAGCAATGCCACCACCAAAATCGCGCCAAACACCACCCGCGCGCGTACAAGACGTGCGTCTTTCTCGTGGTCCTTGATGCGGATCGGCTGGGTCATCAGGCAGGGCGCAGATTATTTGTGGTAAGGGTGCCCGGACAGAACTGTCCAGGCGCGATACAGCTGTTCACCGATCAGAATTCTTACCAGCGGGTGCGGCAGTGTCAGGGGCGACAGCGACCAGCGCTGGTCCGCACGCGCGCACACTTCCGGCGACTGCCCCT
>NZ_JACARK010001376.1:0-652 GCF_013386655.1 Pseudomonas sp. K5002
GCGCCGTGCTTGCGCCCTCGCCCCTTGGGCGCGTCGCCAGACGAAGCACTGCCCTTGTCGGCCCTTTTCGCCTGCCGGCTGAACAGCTCGCTCCCGGACAAGGTCTTGTGCGTCGCACTGTTCAACTCCAGCTGAACACTGCCCGCCGCTGTCACCGACTCGCCCAACACCTCTCGCTGACGGTAAGAGCTGACCCAGTTGAACGGGTCTTCATCCTGCTGGCCGGTCATCGACAGCACGGGCGCCGTTATCCGGGCGAACACGTCCGGCCGGGCATCGGCGTCCACATAAGGGCTGAGCAGCAACACCGCCTTGGGTTGAAGCCCGACACCCGGGGTGGCCCCAGGCTCCAACGCCCCGGCGAGTGCCTCAGCGGTCTGCGCGCCAAAATCAAAGCCGGCCACCACCACCTGGTTCCAGTCGATGGCCGCCAGTTGCGCGTCGCCTTTGGCGGCCCGTGCCCGAACTTCGCTCAGGACTTTCTGCAAGGTCGACAGCCTGTCACGCAGGGCGGCGGCGGAGTAATGACTGCTCGCCATCCCACGAAAGTCACCATATACCGCCTGCTGCGAGGCAAAGATCGACTGATCATGGGCGGGCTCCTGAACCGACAGCACCGCATAACCGGCCTGCGCCCAAGCCTTGCGCCACG
>NZ_JACARK010001377.1:0-1091 GCF_013386655.1 Pseudomonas sp. K5002
TGTCGAAACGCCCGCCGATGATCCCCGACAGGCAGCCCAGCAGCCCGCCCACCAGGCAGGACGAAAACGCCACGAACAGGCCCACGCCCACCGACTGGCGGCTGCCGTACAGCACCCGGCTGAACAGGTCGCGGCCGACTTCATCGGTGCCGAACCAATGTTCGGCGGAGGGCTCGGCCAGGCGTTGCGCCAGGTTCAGGGCATTGGGGTCATGGCTCGCCAACCAGGGGGCGAAGGCCATGCAGATCAGCACGATCAAGGTGATGGTCAGGCCGGCGATGGTCAGCGGGCTGCGGCGTATTTGATAGCCCAGGTACTCCATTCGCGCACGCCAGGTGGGGCGCTGTTCCAGGGGCACCGGTACGGGCATGGTCAGGGGAGCGGTCATCTCAATTCACCTCGCCGATGCGCGGGTCGACCACCCGGTAGAGCAGGTCGATCAGCATGTTCAGCAGTACATAAATAAACGACACCAGGATCGCGAAGCCCATCACCGCCGGGAAATCCAGGGACTGGATCGACTTCACCACATAGGCACCCATGCCCGGCCAGGCGAACACGGTTTCGGTCAGCACCGCGCCGTACAGCAGGTCGCCGAGGGTCAGGCCGAGCACGGTGATCGACGGGATCAGCGCGTTGGGCAAGGCGTGGCGCAGGATCACCGCCCAGCGCGACAGGCCGTAGGCGCGGGCGGTACGGATGTAGTCCTCGCCCAACTGGTCGAGCATCGCCGAACGGATCTGCCGGGCGACCACGCCGAGGTTGACGAAACCCAGGGTGACGGCGGGCAGGATCAGGTGTTCCAGGGCATTCAGGAACAGTGGGATATCGCCGGCCAGCAGCGAGTCGATCAGGTAGAACCCGGTGATGGTGCGCGGTGGTTCGAGGCCTTCATCCAGCCGCCCGCTGCCGGGCAGCCAGCCGAGCTGGCCGTAGAACAACACGATCAGGCCCAGGCCGAGCCAGAAGGCCGGCGTGGAAATGCCTGTGACCGCCAGCGTTCGGGCGATCTGGTCGATGGCGCGGTTGTGATACACCGCTGACAGCACCCCCAGCGGTACGCTCACCAGAACCGAGAGCAGCAGGGCGGC
>NZ_JACARK010001378.1:0-351 GCF_013386655.1 Pseudomonas sp. K5002
TGACCCTCGCGGCCAACGTCGCCAAGGCCTACAGCGACCTGGGCCAGGCCCATATCGTGCGTGACCTGGCCAATGATGACCTCAAGCGCACCCGGCAGATGCTCGACCTGGGCCAGCGTCGCCTGAACTCCGGGATCGACAGCCAGTACCAGTACCAGCAAACCGAAAGCCTGGAAGCCAGCTCCCAGTCGCAACTGATCGATGCGGAAAAACAACTGCAGAGCGCGAAGATCGCCCTCGCAGTGTTGCTCGGCAAAGGCCCGGACCGTGGCAGCGAACTGGTACGCCCCAACGTGCTCAAGCCGAGCGCGGTTGCGGTGCCTTCGGTGTTGCCTGCCGAGCTGGTGGGCC
>NZ_JACARK010001379.1:0-1088 GCF_013386655.1 Pseudomonas sp. K5002
GTGTTCGCCGAGATGTCCAGCATCAACCCGGTGATCGTCTTGCCCCAGGCCCTGCAAACCCGGGCAGACACCATCGCCCGCGACCTGGTCGCCTCGGTGGTGCAGGGGTGCGGCCAGTTCTGCACGAACCCGGGCCTGGTGATCGGGATTGCCTCCCCAGCGTTCACAGGCTTCACCCAACAGGTCGCCCAACTGATCGGCGGCCAGCCCGCGCAAACCATGCTCAATGCCGGCACCTTGAACAGCTACGGCAAAGGCCTGCACACGCTGCTGGCCCATCCTCGCATCGAGCACCTGGCGGGCCAGACGCAAACCGGCAATCAGGCGCAGCCACAGCTATTCAAAGCGGACGCCAGCCTGCTGATCAACGGCGATGAAGTGTTGCAGGAGGAAGTGTTCGGCCCCACCACGGTGTTCGTGGAAGTCGCCGACCAGGCCCAACTCGCTGCGGCGTTGCACGGCCTGCACGGCCAATTGACCGCGACGATCATCGGCGAGCCGGCGGATTTCACCCAGTTCGGCGAGTTGACGCCGCTGCTGGAGCAAAAGGTTGGCCGCATCCTGCTCAACGGCTACCCCACGGGCGTCGAGGTGTGTGACGCGATGGTCCATGGCGGGCCGTATCCGGCGACTTCGGATGCCCGTGGCACTTCCGTGGGCACCCTGGCGATCGAGCGTTTCCTGCGACCTGTGTGCTTTCAGAATTACCCTGATAGCCTGCTCCCCGACGCGCTGAAGAATGCCAACCCGTTGCGCATTCAGCGTCTGGTAGATGGGCAGCCGTCGCGCGACGCGCTGTAACCGGTACCACCTGAAAACAACAAGAAAGCAGGAGGTTTCATGTCGTGGACCGCAGTCACACCGCACCGGGCTCGGCTGGGCGAAGGGCCGTTCTGGGATGTACCGGGCCAGGCCTTGTATTGGGTGGACATCATCGGCCAGCAGGCCTTGCGCCTGCAGGGCGGGCAATTGCACACCTGGCAATTGCCTGAGCCGGTCTCGGCGTTTATCCCGTGCGCCAGCGGCGATGCACTGGTGACCCTGAGCAGCGGCGTGTATCGCCTCGACCTCGATTCGACGCCGAGCGA
>NZ_JACARK010001380.1:0-1628 GCF_013386655.1 Pseudomonas sp. K5002
AGCAGAGCGTCGGGGTCAGCCTGTTTATCCGCTCACCCGCCGGGCTGTTGCCCACCGACACGGCCAAGGACCTGATCAGCCACGTTGAAGCGATGGCCGTTGCCGCCAACGCCTTCAGCCGCGCAGCCTCGGCCGACACGGCCCTCGCCGGCGGCACGGTGCGGCTCACCAGCGGCAAGCTGCTGGGCGTTGAAGTGCTGCCGCCCATGTTGCGCAGCCTGCGCCGTGATCATCCGCAATTGGCCATCGAACTGAGCGTATCCAATCGGCTCCAGGCACTTGCCCGGCAAGAGGCCGACGTCGCCGTACGCATCCGTCGCCCGGTCGAATCCACGGTGGTCGCGCGCAAGGTCGGCGACCTTCACGTAGGGTTGTACGCCGCACCCGAACTGTTGGCAGAGCAGGGCACGCCGGACACCGTTGCGCAATTGCACGGCTACCCGCTGATCGGGCCGGACCGCAACTTGCTGGAGATCGAATTCCTGGGTGAGCGCGGTTTCGACTGTTCGGCGCCCAGTACGGTGATTCGCACCGACGATCACCTCGCGCAGTTGGCCGCTCTGCGTGCGGGGCTGGGGATCGGCGTGTGTTCAGCCCAGGTGGCACAACGTCACGGGCTGGTGCGGGTGTTGCCCGCGCAGGTGGATTTCAAGGTTGACGTGTGGATCGCCATGCATCAGGACATGCGCAAGGTCCCGCGCATCGCCGTGGTGTTCGATGGCTTGGGCGCGGCCCTGACGGACTTCCTTCAGCCGCGATAACGCAGCGCGTCAACCAACAATGCAAATGCGGGCCAGCCCGTGCGGGCCATTCGCCCCGGCGACACGGTATGGATTGCACCCGGGGTCAAGCATTGGCATGGCGCCACGGCGAACACCGCCATGACCCATATCGCGATCAACGAAATGCTCGACGGCAAGGTGGTGGACTGGATGGAGCAGGTCAGCGACGAACAGTACGCCGCGCAGTAATCGGTTTCACCGCCGCAACTGCGGCTCGCCTTCAATGCAGCTCACCAGAAACTCCATCACCACCTTCACCGAAGGCGAGCGGCGCATATCCGGATACACCGTCAGCCAGATATCGCGAACCGGGCCTTCGGTGTTCGTTGCCAACCGCACCAATGCCGCGTCGTGATCGCCCACCAGCGTGGGCAACACCACTGCACCTACTTGGGACCGGGCGGCCATTTGCTGGGTGATCAGGTCGCTGGCGGCGAAGGCAATCGTGCGGTTGCCGCGCACCTGATGCATCCACGCCTGTTGGGGCAGGTGGTCGCGGGTGGCGTCATAGGCAATGAATGTCCACTGCTCAGCGGGCAGTTGTTTGAGCTGGGGCGTGGCATAGAGGCCGAAGCGCACGGCGCCGACCTTTCTGCGTACCAGCGCTTCTTCATCGGGACGCACCGTGCGCAGGGCAATGTCGGCTTCGCCTTTGTCGAGGGCGGCCAGCGTCGTCGAGGACATCAACACGATATTCAGCTTGGGATACTGCGCCCTGAAGCGTGCGACATGGGGCGCGATGCAGTGGATGGCAATCGACGGCGGGCAACTGACCCGCACGGTGCCGGCCACTTCGATCGAGGCCACGCGGGACAGGCGCATCACTTCGGTGGCCATCTCGCCCAT
>NZ_JACARK010001381.1:0-924 GCF_013386655.1 Pseudomonas sp. K5002
CCCGGGTGCTGGTACCCACGCGGGTCAGGGTGACCAACGCGATGCGCCGGTCCAGCCCGGTATGGGTCATGGCTGCGGCGATTAACAACGCGCCGGCCACCAGCGCCAGCGCCGGGTTGGAAAACCCCGTCAACGCCATGCTGATGGCCGGGCTGGAACCGATCAGGTGCGTGGGGTCTTGCAGCGACGGCGCAGTGCCGAGCAAAAACGCCATCAACGAGGTGATCATGATCGCGCTGGCCTCGTAGGAGACCGCTTCGGTGATCCATACCACCACCGCAAACGCGAGGATCGCCAGCATCCGGTGCCCGGCCACCGGCAAGTCGGCCGGCAGCGGCAACAGCAGCACGCCGACCATCACCAGTACGCCGACCACCAGGCCCAGGGGCAACTTGAATGAAGCAGCTGTTGTTGCGGGGGCACTCATGGGGTTCTCCGTCGGCCGTGAAATCTGGCCCACAGCATGAGGCAAAGCGTCACGCCCGGTGTTGACGGGTATCAAGTGGCTAGGCCAATAACTGGGTCAACACCGCTCGCAACTTGCCGGGCTTGACCGGCTTGTTCAGCAATGGCACGTCCAGGCGCTGCAATGCACGGCGGCATTGGTCGGTGCGGTCGGCGGTGATAATCACTGCCGGAATCCTGCAGCCAAAATGCTCGCGCAACTGGTGCACGACCTCACAGCCCACCACGCCATGGTCCAGGTGATAGTCCGCGAGAATCAGCTCCGGTGCCCGGCCCTGCAACGCAACCAGTGCGCCGGCCTGATCGGTCGCAGTGACCACTTCGCAGCCCCACTGCCCAAGCAGCGCGCTCATGCTGTCGAGGATGCCGACTTCGTTGTCCAGCACCAGCAGCCGCCTCCCCGGCAACGGGTTGCCGGTGCTCGGTTGCGCGGCCACCACACTGATGGGCAGCGGCATG
>NZ_JACARK010001382.1:0-316 GCF_013386655.1 Pseudomonas sp. K5002
CGGCGAGCAAGGCGTCCTGCAACGATTCCTGCTGTTTGGCGGCGGCTTCGATCACGCTCATCCACGCGGCCTCGGCGCTTTCGCCCTGCTTGAGGCGCGTCTCGACTTCGTCGGTCAGTTCCGGGTCGTCGAGCATCTCCTGGTGGGTGATGAAGATCTCGCGGATGGCCTTGGATTTGCTGCGCTCGATCAGGCCCTGGATGTCCCGGCGCACGTCGGTCAATGCCGCGTGCAGGCGCTGGCGCTCGATCACCGGCGACTCGCCGCGCAGCGGGTATTCGAAAGGTTGCAGCACCTGGATATGCGCCGGGCCAAT
>NZ_JACARK010001383.1:0-529 GCF_013386655.1 Pseudomonas sp. K5002
ACTGGCGATCAGGTATTCACTCTTCATGCGCTGGATCTGCGGCACCACCTTGCGCCCACCGGTGTAGCGCGGCAACGCCAGGGCCACCCCGGCATTCCAGCGCCAGCGCACGCCGAACAGCGGTGCATCCAGTACCGCCTGGATCAGGATGTGCTCGGCCGTGTTGCTGTTCAGGTAGCGCCACACTTCGTCCAGCTCAAAGCTGTGACTGGTGGACAGCGACAACACGATCGCATCCTCGCTGGCGGCGGCTTGCAGTTCGAAGTTGAAGGTGCGGCAAAACCGCTTGCGCAGCGCCAGGCCCCAGGCGCGGTTGATGCGACTGCCGAACGGCGTATGGATGATCAATTGGGTGCCACCGGACTCGTCGAAAAACCGTTCCATGATCAACGTGTCCTGGGACGGCAGCGCGCTCAGCGCCAGCCGCGCCCGCGCCAGGTAATCCAGCAGTTGTTCGGCGCTGGCCAGGTTCAGGCCGAGGGTGCCGGTGAGCCAATCGAGCGCCGGTTGCAGGTTACCCGGCGTGGCG
>NZ_JACARK010001384.1:0-495 GCF_013386655.1 Pseudomonas sp. K5002
CACGTTGAGGGTGATCCACGCAGCCACATAGTCGAAGGCCAGTCCGGCCCGCTCGGCCTGCTGGCGCTCGACGATCAACGTCAGGCCTTCCTGCTCGCGGAAGCTGCCGATCACCTCGCAACCTTCGGGGATTCGGCTGTCGGCCAGGGTGCAGAACACGTAGTCGCCGTCATTGAGCTGTGGGCTCATGCTGCGCAGCAGGGTTGCCAGGGCGGTTTCGCCAGCCATGTGGAGGTCCTTGAATAAGAAGAAGCGATGCTGGCTATTCTCCCGTCCAAGGCTGTATAAGAAAAACCAATATTGCTGATCGCTCATTAGGAAAACTGATGTTCGACTATAAATTGCTTTCCGCCCTGGCGGCGGTGGTGGAACAGGCCGGCTTCGAGCGGGGCGCGCAGGTATTGGGAATTTCCCAGTCGGCGATCTCCCAGCGCATCAAGCTGTTGGAGGCGCGGATCGGCCAGCCGGTGCTGGTACGTGCCACGCCGCCGACGC
>NZ_JACARK010001385.1:0-541 GCF_013386655.1 Pseudomonas sp. K5002
AGTTGCAAGCTGTCGGGCCTGCTCACCGAAGCCGGGCCCGAGCAACGCAACGCCCGAGCCCTGCGCCCCTACATCGAACTGGCGCTGGAATTGTTCGGCGCCGAGCGCCTGATGTTCGGTTCGGACTGGCCGGTGTGCCTGCTGGCCGGGGAATACCAGGGCACCTGCCAATTGCTGCAACAGACCCTCGGCCCACTGTCGCCCGATGAACAGCAGGCCATCTGGGGCGGCACGGCCCAGCGGGTCTATCACCTTGAAGGAAATTGCCCATGAATCTGCATTTGCAGGACCGCGTGATCATCGTCACCGGCGGCGGCTCGGGGATTGGCGCCGCCATTTCCCTGGGGTTGATTGCCGAAGGCGCAATCCCGGTGATTTTCGGTCATCAACCGTTGTCCGCGGCGTTCGCGGCCGAGCTTGAGCAGCACGGTCAAAGCCACTTCATCCGTGTCGAGTTGCGCGATGAGGACGCCTGCCGCGCAGCCGTCAACGAAGTGTTGCGACATTTCGGACGCATCGACGGCCTGGTGAACAACGCCGG
>NZ_JACARK010000141.1:0-4886 GCF_013386655.1 Pseudomonas sp. K5002
GCGGCATCCGGCGCTTGCCGATCGTGCAGCAAGTCCTGGACAGCGGCATCGCCATGGCCGGGATCGCCACCGCGCTGACCCTGGAGCCGCACCTGATCAAGCAATGGCGCGCCGGCCGCGATCTCAACCCGCAATTGCCGCCGATCCGCTGGAAGCGCAAACCCCTGGCCAGCCTGGCGAGCATGGCAGTGGTGCGCTATCAGCTTCGCCGCCTGAGCCGTGGCCGCCAGCCGAAACCCGGGGTGACGCCGCTGCTGGCGTTGATAAAAGACCAACTGTTTATCGCCCGCCGCACTCGGCAATATCGCGCTGCGATGACCAATTCTTCACATTGAGCGGGGAGCATTCAGCGCCATGGAACTGTCCTTAACTGATCAGCAGCTTTTTACCCTCACTGACGATTGGAGTTCTTCATGGCGAAAATCACCCTGGCCCAGCAATTGGCGACCACCCTTGAACAGGCGGGCATCAAGCGCATCTGGGGCCTGACCGGCGACAGCCTCAACGGCCTGACCGACTCCCTGCGCACCATGGACAGCATCGAGTGGATGCATGTGCGCCACGAAGAAGTGGCCGCGTTTGCCGCCGGTGCCGAAGCCGCCGCCACCGGCGAGCTGACCGTATGCGCCGGCAGCTGCGGCCCCGGCAACCTGCACTTGATCAATGGCCTGTTCGATTGCCATCGCAACCACGTGCCGGTGCTGGCCATCGCGGCGCAGATCCCCTCCTCCGAGATCGGCCTGAACTACTTCCAGGAGACCCATCCCCAGGAGCTGTTCAAGGAGTGCAGCCACTTTATCGAGCTGGTGACCAACCCCGAGCAGATGCCTCACGTGCTGCACCGTGCCATGCGCTCGGCGATCCTCAATCGCGGCGTAGCGGTGGTGGTGATTCCAGGGGATGTGTCACTGTTGGAAGTAGAAGATAAATTCAAACCGTGGCCGGCCCTGCTGGCACCGCGCACGTTGCCGGCGGAACAGGACCTGCAACGCCTCACCGACATCCTCGAACACAGCGGCAAAGTCACCCTGCTGTGTGGCAGCGGCTGTGCCGGCGCCCACGATGAGGTGGTGGCCCTGGCCGACGCCCTCGGCGCGCCCGTGGTGCATGCCCTGCGCGGCAAGGAACATGTGGAGTGGGACAACCCGTTCGACGTCGGCATGACCGGCCTGATCGGCTTCAGCTCCGGCTACCACGCCATGCTCAACTGCGACACGCTGATCATGCTCGGCACCGACTTCCCGTATCGCCAGTTCTACCCGACCGACGCAAAAATTATCCAGGTCGACCGCAACCCACAGGCACTGGGCCGACGTGCCACGCTGGACCTGGGCATTGCAGCTGACGTCAGCGAGACCATCCAGGCACTGCTGCCGCGCCTGACCCGCAAGACGGACCGCAGCTTCCTCGAAACCTCGCTCAAGCATTATGAAAAAGCCCGCCAAGGGTTGGATGACCTGGCGGAACCGTCAAAGGCCGGCCGGCCAATTCACCCGCAATACGTTGCGCGCCTGCTCAGCGAACTGGCGGACGACGACGCAATCTTCACCGCCGACGTTGGCTCGCCGACAGTCTGGGCGGCGCGTTACTTGAAAATGAACGGCAAGCGCCGGTTGATCGGCTCGTTCAACCATGGCTCGATGGCCAACGCCATGCCCCAGGCCATCGGTGCGCAAGCCGCGTTTCCCGGGCGCCAGGTGATTTCGATGTCCGGCGACGGTGGGTTCACCATGCTGATGGGTGACTTCATCAGCCTGGCGCAGCTGAACCTGCCGGTGAAGCTGGTGGTGTTCAACAACTCTTCTTTGGGCTTCGTCGCCATGGAGATGAAAGCGGCGGGCTACCTGGATACCGGCACCGAGCTGAAAAACCCGGACTTTGCCGCCATGTCCAACGCCATGGGCATCCTCGGTATTCGCGTAGAGCAGTCCGAAGACCTGGAACCGGCCCTGCGCCGCGCCCTGGCCCACGACGGCCCGGTGCTGGTGGACGTGGTCACCGCCACCCAGGAACTGGTGATGCCGCCGAGCATCAAGCTGGAGCAGGCCAAGGGCTTCAGCCTGTACATGCTCAAGGCGGTGATGAGCGGACGCGGTGATGAGGTGATCGAGTTGGCGAAAACCAACTGGCTCAGATAAGTCCCGCCACTGTAGGAGCGAGCTTGCTCGCGAAGATCGTTAACGATGACGCGGGCTATTTGAAAGCTCGCGTCGCCTGGACGTTCTTCGCGAGCAAGCTCGCTCCTACAGGTTACTTATGCGCTTTGCTTTTCCACCCACTTGCCGTAGGCATCAATAAACGCCTGCAAAAACGGCTTGGTCTTTTCCGAGACCTTGCCCGACTCATCGAACACGCTGCCCGCACCGCCCAGGTAGGCTTCCGGCTGCTGCATGCACGGCACATCGAGGAACACCAGCGACTGGCGCAAATGGTGATTGGCCCCAAAACCGCCGATGGCTCCGGGAGACACACTGATCACCGCACCCGGCTTGCCGCTGAAGACACTTTGGCCATAAGGACGTGAACCGACGTCAATCGCATTCTTCAATACACCCGGCACGGAGCGGTTGTATTCGGGGGTCACAAACAACACCGCGTCGGATGAACGCACGTGTTGACGGAAAGTACTGTAGGCTGCCGGCGGTGCAGCACCGTCGATGTCCTCGTTGTAGAGCGGCAAATCGCCAATTTCGACAATGTTCAACTTGAGGTTGGCGGGCGCCAACTCGGCCAGTGCCAGGGCGACCTTGCGGTTGATCGACTCTTTTCTCAAGCTGCCGACCAGTACGGCAATCGTGTAGACCTTGCTCATTGGGGTTTCCCGATTTCTGACTTAAGGAGTTTGTAGTTATAGAGCCTGCGCGACGCTATCACCAGCGCGTTTTTGCAATCCCCAGGGACGTTTACACCGCAGATGGATTTGTAAGTAATGTCTGAAAAAGTCAACGAATAGTATTTTTTTTCAATAGGTAAACTACCCCGCTCTCCTACGGTCTACAGAACCGCAAATCGAGTGTTTATCTCCAGAGGTTCTAAACAGATGGCAGCAGTACTTGTCGGACAGTTCCATGCCAGAGACGCGGAAGGTCGCGTTTATTCGGTGCATGAGTTCCAGGAATCCAACCCGCCCCTCGACGGCCTGGCTGGCTCGGCGCCCACCACCACCTACAAGCTGGCCATTGGCGACCGCGTAGAAAAACTGGATGGCGATGAGTTCAGGCTGATTCAGTCGGGCACTATCATCACCCGCGAATCCGCCACGATCCACGCTTCATAAGACGTTATTCCCCATAGGCGATATCAACATTATCGCCGACGCCTCCCAGTGTCCGGTCCTTGCCGAACGAGAACAGATCAAAGTTGGTTTTGGCCTGGCTGGGAGGATAGTGGTACTGATAGGCCACGCCCCAAGGGTCCGTCAGCATGTCCTGATCCTTGAGATAGGGGCCCCGCCACTTCCCTTCTCCCGCTGGCTGAACCGTCAACACCGCCAGCCCCTCGTCGTCGGTAGGATAACGCCCTACATCCTGATGAAACTGCTCGACTGCCTTGCCCAGCTCTTTCAACTGGACCTTGGCCGTGGCGATTTCCGACTGAGTCACGTCGCCGAAGATCCGCGGCCCCACCGCAACCGCCAACACGCCGACCACCAGCACCACCACCAGCAGGTCCCACAACGAAAACCCGCGCGTGTCTGTTTTACCGAGCATCGATAAGGCTCCCCCGTGGATCCTCTGGTTGATACGCCCTTTGTATGACCTGCTGGTTGCAGGCGCCAAGGGACTTGATCGTGCAAGTCTAGTTGGGGCGCTGCCGTGGCGGGTCTTTTTTCCACGCCCGGGCCTGAGCCATTGAATCCACGTCGCGCTGAACATAGACTCCGGCCATGCGTTTACGTCATATCGAAGTCATTCAAGCGATTTTACAGACCGGACACCTCGGCACCGCCGCCGAATGGTTGCAACTGCCTGTGGCCGATGTGGACGCAACCCTCAAGGATGCCGAGCTGCAGTTGGGCTTCATGCTGTTCGCCAGTGTGCGCGGACGCTTGCAGGCCACCCGGGAAACCCTTGAGCTGCAGGCCGAAATCGCCCACCTCTATGCAGCCCTTGAGCCGGTGCAACGCCTGGCCAGCAGCCTTAAGCACCATCATGCCCCGCCCTTGCGCGCACTGTGCACCCCGCCGCTGGCCAATCAACTGCTGCCCCAGGCGATCGCCGTGCTGCGCCGACGTTTCCAAGACACGCCGTGCAACCTCTCCAGCCATTCCACCCGGGACATCGTCAAAAGCCTGCTGCTGCACGAAGCCGACCTCGGCCTGAGCCTGCACGACCCGGAACACCCGCAAATCCACAGCCAACCGCTGGCCCACGGCAAGCTGCAATTGCTCGCGCCCCATGGCTGGCTGAAGCCGCGGCAGAAGTACATTGCGCTACAGGAACTGGCCGGGCAGTCGATGATCGGCCTTGAAGGCCAGGACCCGCTGAGTCGCCTGCTGGACAGCAAACTGCAAGCCCTGCGCCCGCTGCCGGTGGTGCAAACGCGGGTGCAGACGTACCAGATGATGCGCAGCATGGTAGAAGCCGGGGAAGGCCTGGCGATTGTCGACCCGTTCACCGCCAGCGGAGCACGGGAAGCCGGGCTGGATGCGTGCCCGTTGTCACCGCCGATTGTGGTGACCTTGTATGCGTTGACCCTGAAGGGCAGCGAGCCATCGCCCGCCTTGAATGCGCTGCTGGAGATTGTCACCGAGAAGGCTGAAAGCCTGCTGACAAGCACATTGCCGTGAATGTGGGAGCTGTCGGGCCTTGGCGAGACTGCGAAGGCGGCGGCACTGTCGATAAAGAGGTTGCCTGATCTACCGCTATCGCGGCCTCGCTGGGGCT
>NZ_JACARK010001386.1:0-834 GCF_013386655.1 Pseudomonas sp. K5002
CGAGGAGCAGGCTACGCCGTCCGGGAACAGGGCCGCGACCGCCAGGCTTTCCATGGCATCGTTATGTTGGGTAGCGGTGCCGTGCAGGTTCAGGTAACCGATTTGTCCGGGCGCCAGTTGTGCGCTGGCCAGGGCCTTGCGCATCGCTTGCAACGCACCCTTGCCGGTAGGCTCGGGGGCGGAAATATGGTGGGCGTCGCAACTGGCGCCACTGCCCAGCAGTGCGACCGGCGCCGGGGTTTTGCTCATCAGGAACAACACGGCGGCTTCGCCGATATTGATGCCGTTGCGGTTCAGCGAAAACGGATTGCAGCGCTCTGCCGAAACCGCCTCCAGCGACGAAAAACCATTGAGGGTCAGCTTGCACAGCGTGTCGACACCACCGCAGATCACCGCATCGCACACGCCCAGGTCCAACAGGCGTTGGGCACTCATCAGCGCTCGTGCGCTGGAGGTGCAGGCGGTGGAAATCACGTAGGCCGGGCCGCTCAGTTGCAGCCAGTCGGCGAGGAAATCGGCCGGGGCGCCAAGCGCCTGTTGCTGATAGTCGTAGTCGGCGGGGAACTGGTTTTCCCGCAGATAGTGGGCGATGCCACGGCTGGCTTCATCGATGCCCGAGGTGCTGGTGCCGAGCACGATGCCAATGCGCGACGCGCCGAACGTCTGGATCGCTTGCCGGATCTCGTCGTCAATCTGCAACGCGGCTTCCAGCAGCAACTGGTTATTGCGGCTGCGATGGGATTCCAGCCCGGGCGGTATCGCCGCCAGTTCACCGTGCACAGCGGCCACCGGCAACACACGCTCCGGCACCCAGCCGCTTTCGGCGCGCATGCC
>NZ_JACARK010001387.1:0-2029 GCF_013386655.1 Pseudomonas sp. K5002
TGTGGGAGCCGGGCTTGCCCGCGATGACGGCCGACCCGACGCGTCAAACGTCGGATCGGTCGCCCAGCCCCGGGTCCACACGCTTGCCAATGTCCTTGAGTCGCGCCAGTTGGTCGACCATCCCTGGCGCTTCATCCAGGCTGCTGACAAAGGTCCACAGGTAAGTCATCACCGCATACACATGGCCGGCCTTGACCGCCGGCGACAGCGCCAACTGGCTGATGGCGACCACAAACAACAGCGCCGCCAGCGTGCCGATAAACAGGAACGCTGCAGCCTCGCGGTCCGACAGCCAGATGCGCAGGCGTGACAGCACCTGGTAGTGGCGCTGCAAGGTCTGTGCGCCGACCTTTTCCACCAGGCCGATTTCCTTTTCCAGGCGGTCATTCAAGCGCTCATGCAGTTCCTGATTGCGCCGGGCGAAACGTGGCAACAAGGTTGTGCACAGCACCAGCGCGGTCAGGCACGCCAGGCCTATCCACGGCTCGATCACCAACAGCATCACTGCCGCACCGACGATGGAAACCAGCGCCGTCGCGATGATCGGCACGTGTTTTTCGAAGAAGTCGACAAAGTCCCGCGCCAGCACCACCCGCGCCGCCGCTCGTGAAGTGCTGTGGTTTTGCAGGCGCTGGTTGAGAATCACCGGCACCGCAAGGTCCGCGTAGATGCGGGTGAAGGTGCGTGTATCCAGCGCCCGTCGCGCCGCCCCGACCACCCAGAACGCCAGCACCACGGCGGCGTAGAACAGCGCGCTGCCGGCATCGCCGCGGATGATCGAGTCCACCGCGAACCCCGCAAACAGTGGGTAGGCCAGCAGCAATGCGTTCTCCAGGGCCACCAGCGACAAGGTGCAGAACAACTTGCCGGGATAGGCCTTGGCGATCGCCTTGAGGGTTTGGCTGGCGGATTGTTGCCCGATCTTTTTGCTTTCTTCGATCAGGATCTGGGGTGTTACGGATGACATGGGGTGCACCGAGAGTGAGATAAACGCTATTATTGAGCGACTGCTCAAGTATCATTGAGCGACCGCTCAAAAAGCAAGCGCCGTCGATCTGCCGGTGCCTGAAGGAAAAGCCTCATGTCGCGTATCGACCGTAAAGACCAGATCATCGCCGCCGCCCTGGAGCTGTTTCGCAGCAAAGGGTTTGCCGATGTTTCCACCCGCGACCTGGCGGAGCATGCCGGGCTGTCCCGCAGCCACGTCTATCACTACTTCAGCGACTGGAAAGAACTGCGCCGCGAAGCGTTCGTGCGGTTCGCCAACGAGCAGCTGGACGAGGTGAGGGCGCCGCTGGTGGATCTGCCACCATTGGAAGCCCTCGAAGG
Source organism: Pseudomonas sp. K5002 (assembly GCF_013386655.1). Lineage (NCBI taxonomy): Bacteria > Pseudomonadati > Pseudomonadota > Gammaproteobacteria > Pseudomonadales > Pseudomonadaceae > Pseudomonas > Pseudomonas sp. K5002. The sequence continues at coordinate 1,330 of NZ_JACARK010001387.1, forward strand.
TTTCCTGCGTGACTGCCTGCCCTCCACGGCAGACGCCGGTTGGGCGCTGTGGCTGGATGCCTGGGACGAAGCCATGCATGACGAGCCATTGGCCCAGGCCTACCTGGTGATCAACGCCCAATGGCAAGCCATGCTCGCCGAGGTCATCGAGCACGGTGTGGCAGCCAAGGTGTTTCGCTGTGAGTCGCCCAAGCGCGCTGCGCGACAACTCTTTGCCGTAGCGATGGGCTATGCCGATGACTTGTTGCTCAAACCCTCCGTTGAATCCGCTGAAGCGGTGATGGATGAGGTGATGGAAGTGGCGGGGCTGCTCCTGGCGTTGCCTAGGACGCGCTAGCGGGGCGGTACTGCAAGGCCTCCGCCAGATGATGGCGGGCGATGGCTTCCACTTGTTCCAGGTCGGCCAGGGTGCGGGCGACCTTGAGCAGGCGATGGGCCGCCCGCAACGACAGCGTCAGCCGTTCGCAGGCGCTTTCCAGCCAGCCTTCATCAGCCTTTTTCAGTTTGCAGTGCTGGCGTAGCCCCGGCAGATCGAGAAATGCATTGGCGCAGCCCTGGCGCCGTTGTTGGCGGTCCCGGGCATCGGCGACGAGGACGGAGGCGCTGGCGGTGTCATCACCGGACTGTATGCCCGGGTTCAGCGCGGTGCTTTCCCGGGCGACGGTCACGTGCAGGTCGATCCGGTCCAGCAGCGGCCCCG
>NZ_JACARK010001388.1:0-314 GCF_013386655.1 Pseudomonas sp. K5002
CGGAACGAGGTGCCCGGCACCCGTGCGCCGAACGGCACCACCGTGCCTTCGACGATCGGCCCCAGGTGCTTGGTGCACTCCGGGAAACGCAGGGCCAGCAGGCCGCAACCGAGGGTGTCCATCAGGCAGTTGCGGGCGGTGTCGAGGGCATCGCGGGATTCGATCCTGAAATTCAGTACGTAGTCGGCGATGTCCTGCAGGACCTGGTCGTAGTCGGGGCGGTTGTTCTGGTCGACGTTGGCGCTCATGGCAGTACTCCAAAGTGGGTTAGGTGTGGTCCATCCTCAGGGTCAGGGTGATCGTTCCCACGCTCT
>NZ_JACARK010001388.1:370-593 GCF_013386655.1 Pseudomonas sp. K5002
AGAGCGTGGGAACGATCGGTTAGAAAGAGTCGCCGGGGACGCGTACGAACCCTTCCATCAACACTCGCGCACTGCGGCTCATGATGGCTTTTTTCACGACCCATTCACCGTCGATCTGGCTGGCCTCGGCGCCTACGCGCAACGTCCCGGAGGGATGCCCGAACCGCACCGCATTGCGCTCCACGCCGCCCGCCGCCAAATTCACCAGCGTGCCGGAAATCGC
>NZ_JACARK010001389.1:0-768 GCF_013386655.1 Pseudomonas sp. K5002
GCTGCCGGGCTGGATGCCCGGCCTGGCCTACGTTGCACCGCAGGCGGCGGTCCATGCCGTGGCGGATCGGCAGCTGGGCCCGGTGTTCAAGCATGCTGACGACGCGGCACGCTATGGTCATCAATACGCCCAGGGGCGCGCCGATTTGAGTTTTGGCGTGATTCTCAAGTCCTCCGACAATGGGCATTTTGTCGCCTGCGCACCGGTCAAGGGCGACGACCTGGGCTTTGCCCTCGACCGGGCGTTCCTGCGCGGGCAGTTGCCGAGCGGGTACAGCCTGCAAGGCCTGTATCTGAGGCTGCCGCAGCGTGCTGCGCCCGAGTTGCCCCAGGCCGAAGGCTACGCGCAACTGATGGCTCCGGCCGTGGTGCTGGCGGCGCTGAGCTTTTTGCGGGTGGCACAGAGTGAGCGTTTCCTGGCGTTGCATGTGTCGTGTGCCGACGGCTCACTGTTTCGGTACCAGGCGGTGAGGATCGACCCGGACTGGGATTCCAGCCGCCGGCAGGCGGCGTATCTGAAACACCTCAACAGTCGTGGCAGCATCGACAGCCATGTGTTGAAACTGGTGGAGTCCGGCGAGCTGCGGGTACTCGACAGCAGCCCGTTCTGGGATGCCTTGTTGCCCCGGATAAAGCGCCTGGCCACGACACTGGCAGTGCGCGATACCCGCATGGCCCTGGGCCCGTTGTGCGCCCACCCGGACGATGCCGCGCGCCAGGTATGGCAACAGGTTGTGCCGCTGGAGCACCAGGCGCGGCTGGGCGCGGT
>NZ_JACARK010001390.1:0-331 GCF_013386655.1 Pseudomonas sp. K5002
GGCGAGTGGAAGCCCGGCCAATACATCGACCTGCTGCGCAACGCCAACTACACCCCGCGCGACGAGAAAGAGCCGGATGGCTACACCGGCAATAAAACCACGACCCTCGACCGCGTGCGCCTGCTGGTGATCCCGGACCCGGCGGCGGCCAAGGCGGCCTTGCTGTCGAAGAACGTCGACCTGCTGATTGACGTCACGCCGCTGGACGCCACCGAATTGGCTGCCAACCCCGGCATCAAGGTCACCTCCAGCGGCACCATGTCGGTCAACGCGTTGCTGTTCCAGACCCGCGACCCCTTGCTCAAAGATGTGCGCCTGCGCCAGGCCATCG
>NZ_JACARK010001391.1:0-2164 GCF_013386655.1 Pseudomonas sp. K5002
TCACCCAGGTCGGCCTGACGCGCGCTCAATTGCACCGCCAGCGGCAGTTCCAGGCGGTACCACGGGCCTTCGCCACTGACCGTCAGCGGCACCCGCGTGGTGAAATCGGCGGGCGTCTCCTGGGCCCAGGCCGATAACGTCGTGCACAACCCCAACAGCGCCACACTCAGCTTGCCCATCAAGAGGCCACTCCTTCAGTTTCAACCACCGGCTCGGGGCGCTTGGGGGGCAGCGGGGCGAAATAGCCCACCACCAGCAACAGCCCGCCCACACCGATAAACGATACGATCCGCGCCAGCCCGCCGCGGTTGCTCAATTCGACGAAGAACAATTTGGCCACCACGACGGCAATCAATGCCGCACCGATCAGCCACACCTCACGCCGGTGACGCAGATGGCCGCCGATCATCAGGCTCAGGGCAATCAGGGTCCACACTATCGACAGCCCGGCCTGCACCAGCATCGACTCCAGCAACGCATCCAGATGGAACGGCACGCCACCCCAGTGATGAGCCGTGCGCATCACCAGCGCAGTGAAGAAGGCGAACAACGAGACACCGGAGACCGCCTGGGCGACCAGTTCGGCGCGCGGCCCGCGTTGCGGTGCGGCACTGCGGGACCACAGGTACACACCCAACAGCGCGAATAGCAATCCAATATCCAGCGGGTTAAGCAGCGGCACATACGGCAGCGGCTCGGCGGTGCCGTCGCTGAAGATATTCGCCAGCCAGAACCAGCCGAGCATCAACACCGCCAGCGGCAACGCGGCATACAACCGGTACTCGCGCGGGTACGCCGACACCGGCCACGGCCAACTGCGTGGCGCGGCGGCCAGCACCAGGTATAGGCTCGGCAGGATCGCCCAGCCCAGCCAGCGCCAGGCGTTGTATTCCTCGGACAGCAGCAACAGGCCGTAGCGCAGCTCCAGCGCCAGCACGCCGATCAGCAGCCAGCAACCAAGCACATGCGCGGCGCTCAGGGCTTTCTCCGGAATGACCGAAGCCAGGCGTCGCAGCGACACGAAGTGCACCGCAAACACCGCTGCCCATGCCAGCCAGGCGAAGTTCGCCGCCGGGTGATAACGCGAGCCCCACGCGCCCAGCAACACCACGCCCACCGCCGGCATCAACAGCGTGCACAGCAAGCCCAGCGACGCCCATTGCAGCCTCAGGGCCAATACCGCCCAGATCGCCACACTCACCGCCGCTACCGCCAACAGCCAGGTGCCTTGCAGCATCGACGGTGCAAAACGCAGCACTTCGCTGACCAACGCCAGCGTCCACCAACCCGCACCCCACACCAGCAGCACGTCGGACAGCCGCTGCAAACTCAACGCCTCGAACACCGGCGCATGAGGCCTGCGCTGCAAGCGCCAGGCACCGACCAGCGCCGCCAGCCCGAGCACCATTGGCGTCCAGAAACCGCTATGGCCCAAAGGACGCAAACCCTCGCTGGTCAGCGGCCCGAGCAGGTCCGGCACCGCGATCAGGAACGAAGCGCCGCCGATCACTTGCAGCAACAACCCGAAGACAAAACTGACGCGCTGTTGCAGGTACAGGCTCAGCCAGATGATCAACAAACCACTGGCCGCCCACACGCCGCTGGCGGTCTCCCACGGCAGCACAAACAGCACCGCCAGGTTGATCAGCACCAACCCGGCGAGCAACACCACCGACAGGCCACGCAACAACCGCATATCGCTGCGCACCATGGTGTCCCGCGCGGCCAGCAGCATGCCGCCGATCAATGCCAGGCCAATCAGCGATGCGGTGAGCAAGCCGCTCCAGCCCGCACTGAACACCGCGCCTGAATCAGCCCCCGCTTGCAGGCGCAGCAGGAACAGCGCACCACCCAGCAGTTGCACGGCAAACGCGGTGAAGAGGAACGTACGCGAGCCGATGCGCAGGCCCACCAGCAAGGTCGCAAGACCGGCAAGCGCCCAACTGATGGCCGTGCCCTGGGTCCACAGCAGCAACGGTGCGAGCAGGTACAAGAAGCCCAGGCCCACACTGGCCAATACCGGCAAGCCTCGACGCTCCCATTGCGCCGCGTGCTCCACCGGCGCCTTGCGCAACTGGTCGAAACTGAACAGCAAGGCCGCCCCCAGCAACAACGCACCCAAGGGTGCACCGTCCAGCAGGCTGGTCTCGCCAATGCGCAATTC
>NZ_JACARK010001392.1:0-767 GCF_013386655.1 Pseudomonas sp. K5002
GGGATCCTCGGCGGGGCAACGGCGATCCTTGGCGGGATCGGCAGCGCGTTCCTGCCCTTCGCCCTGGCTGATGCCCATGGCAAGGCGCAGGACGCGTTCTATGGCCAGCTTGCGCCGGTGCTCAAGCAATACGGTTTGACTGGCGGGCCTACGGAGCCGGGTGATTATCCTGAAGACCCGATCCCGGCGATCAACACCTGACCTTCCCTTGCAGCCTTGCGCGAAGGGAGCCGCGCGGGGTTGTGTTTTTGAACATGCACAAAGGTTAATCACATGACGTATTCACACCGCGGCCACCTTGAAGACAGCGCTATTGAAATCCACTTTGGCCCTTATCAACTGCTGCCCCGACGTCATCTGCTGCTGAAAAACGGTGAGCCGGTGAGCCTGGGCAGTCGGGCCCTGACGTTGCTGATTGCCCTCGCTTCGCGGCCTGGTGAGCTGTTGGAGAAGACCCAATTGCTGGACATCGCCTGGCCACGGTTGGTGGTGGAAGAGTGCAACCTGCGGGCGCAGATCAAGGCGATCCGCCGGGCGTTGGGGGATGATGATTCGGTGTATATCGCGACGGCGACGGGCCAGGGGTATCGGTTTGTTGCGCCGACCTGGGTGGAGCGTGGGGCGCAGAAAAAGCCGGTGGTGTTGGGGGTTTATAGTTGTCGGCGTTGTTTGGGGGATGAGGTGAGGCCGATGCGCGGCGTGCGGCAGGAGAGGCTTAACAGTTGAGGGGGGGATTTGGATCGGGGGCATATCCATTATTTGGGTGA
>NZ_JACARK010001393.1:0-1200 GCF_013386655.1 Pseudomonas sp. K5002
GACGAACAGCGCGAACACACCGAAGCGCTGGTACAGGGCGTTGCGCATCGCAGCGCTGGCGGTTTGCGGCAGGATCGCGGCGCTGACCAGCGTGGAGCAGACAATCCCCAACGAGATTTCCAGGACTCGCCACACCGCCGCCATAAACGCGCCGTCGGGATGGGCCAGGGCCGGCAAGCCGACCATCGCCGCGGTGTAGCCGGCCAGCACAAAACCGTAGGCGCGAAAGTTGCGATTGCGGGTCGCGCCAGCAGTGCAGATGCCGACCCAGATCGCCAGCGAACCGAGGAACAGTTCAGTGTTCTGCGCAAACAACGCGATCAGGAACACCATCACCGCCGAGCCCGCCAGGGTGCCCAGGAAGCGGTAGAAACTCTTGGCGAACACCTGGCCGCTTTGCGGTTGCATCACGATAAAGACGGTGATCATCGCGGTACGCGGTTGCGGCAATTCCAGGCGCATCGCCAGCCACAGCGTCAGGAAGGCCGCGATCAGCACCTTGAAGATATAGACCCAGGTCACGCCGTCACTGCGTGCCCAATCGAAGAAACCACGGCGCCACTCAAGCGAGTGCAACCAGCGCAGCGGTGCAGGCAAGGGAGTCATCGCATCCTACTCAGTGATCAAACACGGCGAGGGCCGCCGGGGTCTTGCTCGGTAAGGTCTGGCTGTCCTGAGGCACATCGCTGCCGGCACCGAGGCCACCGCCCAACGCGGTCACCAGTTCGGCGTGGGCACTCAGGCGTGCAGCCTGGACCTGCTGCTGCACCTGCTGCTGGCGGAACAACAGGCTCTGGGCATTCAGCACGTTGAGGTAGTCGGTGAGGCCGCGCTGGTAGGCGATCATCGCGATGTCATAGGTTTTCTGCGCCGAGGCCACGGATTCGGCGGCGAAGGCTTGCTGCTTGTCCATCGACTCGCGGCGGATCAACTGGTCGCTGATGCCCTTGAGCGCGTTGACCAGGGTCTGGTTGTAGTGCGCGACGGCGATGTCGTAGCCGGCGCTGGCTTCACCCAGTTGCGAGCGCAGGCGGCCACCGTCGAAGATCGGCAGGCTGATGGCAGGGCCGGCGGTGTAGTTGAGTTTCTTGCCGGTCAGGAAACTCAGCATTCCGCCGCCGGTGGCGACGTAGCCGAGGCTGCCCACCAGGTCGACGTTGGGGTAGAAACCGGCGTGGGCCACATCAATGCCACGGGCCT
>NZ_JACARK010001394.1:0-720 GCF_013386655.1 Pseudomonas sp. K5002
AGGGCCAGGCCCGCCGAGGTCATCACCGGCTCGGCCTGCGCGGCGATCACACTGACCGCATAGGGCAACGGCAAGCCCTGCTGGCGCGCCAGGTCATTGGCCGAGGCAAATACTTGCAAGGGCCCGGTGACGTCGAGCACCTGCACATTGGGAAAGGCGAGCACGTTGATGATTCTGGGCATGTTGGCGTAATTCGTGGGCTCAATGGCGTATGCGCCAAAGCCTAGGTGACTAGAGTGAAGCCGTCCATCCCTTTATCAGGAGCAGTCCCCATGACCTTGCAGATCGGCTTTTTGTTGTTCCCCGGCATCCAGCAACTGGACCTCACCGGGCCCTACGACGTGTTGGGATCGCTGCCGGATGTGAAGCTGCATCTGGTGTGGAAGGACCTCGCGCCGGTCACCTCCAGCACCGGCTTGGTGTTTACCCCCAGCACCACTTATGACGAGTGCCCGACGCTGGATGTGATTTGCGTGCCCGGCGGTTCTGGCGTCGGGGCATTGATGGAGGATGAGCAGACCCTGGCGTTTCTCAAGACACAGGCCCAGACCGCGCGCTATGTGACATCGGTGTGCACCGGCTCCCTGGTGCTGGGTGCCGCGGGCTTGCTGCGCGGGCGTCGCGCGACCACTCACTGGGCCTACCACGACCTGCTCGCACCGCTCGGTGCGATCCCGGTGCAGGAGCGCGTGGTGCGTGACGGCAACCTGTTGACCGGTG
>NZ_JACARK010001395.1:0-1254 GCF_013386655.1 Pseudomonas sp. K5002
GGACGCGGCAACCATCCTTGACCTGCGCCCGGACGTGGTGGTGCTGGCGGTGGGCGGTCATCCGTTCCTGGAGCAAAACGAACACTGGGGCGCGGCTGAAGGCCTGGTGGTCAGCAGCTGGGACGTGCTCGACGGCAAGGTGGCGCCGGGCAAGAACGTGCTGGTGTACGACACCATCTGCGAGTTCACCGGCATGTCGGTGGCCGACTTCCTCGCGGACAAGGGCAGCCAGGTCGAGATCGTCACCGACGACATCAAGCCGGGCGTGGCCGTGGGCGGTACGTCGTTCCCGACGTACTACCGCAGCATGTACCCCAAGGAAGTGATCATGACCGGCGACATGATGCTGGAAAAGGTCTACCGCGAAGGCGACAAGCTGGTGGCGGTGTTGGAGAACGAATACACCGGGGCCAGGGAAGAGCGGGTGGTGGACCAGGTGGTGGTCGAGAACGGCGTGCGTCCGGACGAAGAGCTCTACTATGGGCTCAAGGCAGGCTCGCGCAACAAGGGCCAGATGGACATCGAAGCCCTGTTCGCGATCAAGCCGCAGCCGTGCCTGAGCGAGCCGGGCGAGGGGTACTTGCTGTTCCGCATTGGTGACTGCGTGGCCCAGCGTAATACCCACGCTGCCATCTATGACGCCCTGCGCCTGTGCAAGGATTTCTGACGAGGTGTACTCGGTCAAATGTGGGNNCCCGCTCCCACATTTCGGGCCAGTTTCACAGTAGACCTGTGTGGTCTTTGGGAGCTTCACCATGTTGAACACCCTTCTTCCCATCCTGCTCTTCGCCGCCCTGGGCCTTGCCGTCCTCGGCGCGCTGCGCCGGGTGAACATGTGGCGCCGCGGCCGGTCCTCCAAGGTCGACTTGCTCGGCGGCCTGTTGGCCATGCCCAAGCGCTACATGGTCGACCTGCACCATGTGGTCGCCCGCGACAAATACATCGCCAACACCCACGTCGCCACCGCCCTGGGCTTTGTGCTCTCGGCGCTGCTGGCGATCCTGGTGCACGGTTTCGGCCTGCATAACCGCATCCTCGGCTACGCCTTGCTGTTGGCTTCGGTGCTGATGTTTGTCGGCGCCACCTTCGTCTACCTGCGCCGTCGCAACCCGCCTGCACGCCTGTCGAAAGGCCCGTGGATGCGCCTGCCGAAAAGCCTGATGGCGTTCTCGGTGAGCTTCTTCCTGGTGACCTTGCCGGTGGCCGGGATTCTGCCGGCGGACTTCGGCGGCTGGCTGCTCGCCACGCTGCTGA
>NZ_JACARK010000142.1:0-10972 GCF_013386655.1 Pseudomonas sp. K5002
AGGCCACCGGTTCGGCGATCTTCATGCTGGGCAACAGGCCGCGCTGGGGTTCCGGCAGCTTGGGGTCGGGGCCGCGAGCTTGAGTGCTGTCGGCTTCGCCACCGCAGGCGCTCAACAACATCGCCATGCTTAAAACGGTCAGCGTGCTGGAAGGCTTCATTGGGCACCTCCCGAGCGCAGGTTGGTCAGCCCGACCCACGTGGTCACGCAGGCCAGCAGGGTCACGACGGCAGACAGCACCAGGCCCGAAGGCATCACGGCCCAGGCATCCTTCGCATGTTCAAAGGCATTTACCAGGCCCAGCGCCCAGGTCACCAGCAACAGCAGGAAGTACGCCGTGGGGCGCCCGGCCTTGCGGTCGGCACGCAGCAGGTTGACCAGTGCAAACAACCCCGCCAGCCCGCAGAACAGCAGAGCGCCGGCGATCAGCCAGGCGGCGAAGTTGCTCCATTGGATCTGGTAGGTCTGGTAGTAGGCAATGTCGCTCAGCAGGGCGCCGAGAAACAGCGGGACGGCACCGGCCAGCAAGGTCGCGTGAAGCGGACCAGGCGTGCAGCGGTAGGTGAGGGTGGTGGTGTCGGTCACGGGCGGCTCCTTATCGTTGAGCGGCCCTGATGAGGCTCATCAGGGCCGCGCTGACTGCGCTTAAGGAAGGAGCGTGCTGCTTGCGCGTTAGTTCACCCGCTATTCGTTTCCAAATATGTTGCGTCAGTTGATGCGTGGATGTTGCTGCACCAGGTTTTCACGCTTGGCTTCCAGCTCGGCGATTTGCGCGTCGATATCTTCGATCTTCTGCTCGATATTGTCTTCGTGCTCCTGCAGCAGCTCCTTGGCTTCCTCGATATCCGACGCCGCCGGTGCCGCGCCGCGCAGGGGTTTGTTGGCGGTTTCCTTCATGGTCAGGGCGGTGAAAAGCCCCAGTACGGCGAATACCATCAGGTAATAGGCCGGCATGTACAGGTTGTTGGTGGTCTCCACCAGCCAGGCCATGGCGGTTGGCGTGAGGCCGGCAATCAGGATCGAGATGTTGAAGGCGCTGGCGAGCGCGCTGTAGCGGATGTGGGTAGGGAACATCGCCGGCAGGGTGGACGCCATCACGCCGATAAAGAAGTTGAGCACCACCGCAATGATCAGCAGCCCCGAGAAAATCAGCCCGAGCTTGCCGCTGTTGATCAGCATGAACGCCGGAATGGCGAGAAAGAACAGTGCGATGCTGCCGAACAGAATGAAGGGTTTGCGCCCGATCTTGTCGCTGACAAAGCCAATCATCGGCTGCACGAACAACATGCCGACCATGATCGCGATGATGATCAACACGCCGTGGTTTTCGCTGTAGTGCAGGTTGTGCGACAGGTAGCTCGGCATGTAGGTGAGCAGCATGTAGTACGTGACGTTGGTCACCACCACCACGCCGACACAGGTCATCAGGCTGCGCCAGTGCTTGGTGGCGACTTCCTTGAACGAGACTTTCGGGCCGCCCGCCAGGCCTTCGCGGTCACCTTGTTCGAGTTGCTCCACGTGCTGTTGAAAGGCCGGTGTTTCTTCCAGGGCATGACGCAAGTAGAGCCCGATCATGCCCAGCGGCAGGGCGAGGAAGAACGGCAGGCGCCAGCCCCAGGACTGGAAGGCATCTTCGCCGATCACCGCCGAAATCAGCACCACCACGCCCGCGCCGAGCACGAAGCCGGCGATGGAGCCGAAGTCCAGCCAACTGCCGAGGAAGCCGCGCTTGCGGTCCGGGGCGTATTCGGCGACGAAGATCGAGGCACCGGTGTACTCACCGCCCACCGAGAAGCCCTGGGCCATCTTGGCCAGCAGCAACAGGATCGGCGCCCAGATGCCGATCGAGTCATAGGAGGGGATCAGCCCGATGGCGAAGGTGCTCAAGGACATGATCACGATGGTCGCCGCCAGGACCTTTTGCCGGCCGTATTTGTCCCCCAGCCGGCCGAAGAACAGGCCGCCCAACGGGCGAATCAGGAACGGCACCGAGAAGGTCGCCAGGGCGGCGATCATCTGGACGCTGGGGGATGCCTCGGGGAAGAACACCTTGCCGAGTACATAGGCGACAAAGCCGTATACGCCGAAGTCGAACCATTCCATGGCATTGCCCAGCGCAGCGGCGGTGATCGCCTTGCGCATCTTGGCGTCGTCGACGATGGTGATGTCATCCAATCCAATGGGATTGACGGTTTTCTTGCGTGATTTCATGGGAATACTCAGCCGCAGGTCCATTTCGATGCCACTGTTTTGGTGGCATGCGCTTAATGGGTCAGATACATGCGGACACTGAATAATTCACCACTGGCTGGATTTTTTTGTTAACGGCCCGGCAAGGATTAACTGATCCGCTCGCCCCCCAGGGAATCACGCTGCATCGACTGCAGGTTTTTCTCGATGGTTTCGCAAAGGGCTTCCATCTGGATCTGGTGCTCGCTGTCGCGGAACGGGCTTTGCAAATCGGTGCCGATGCGTTCGATGGCCAGCAGCATGAAGCCCACCACCGTGGACGCCAGCGGGGTGAACCAGCCCAGGGATTCCACCAGGCCCACCGGCACGATCAGGCAGAACAGCGAGATGAACAGCCGCGGGAAATACACGTAAGGGTAGGGCAGCGGCGTATTGGCGATGCGCTCCATGCCGCCCTGGCTGTTGGACAAATCCACCAGGGTCGACTCCAACCGTGCCAGGCGAATGCTGTCCAGGCGCCCGGCCTTGTATTCCTGGGCCAGCAGGGCTGCGGAGCCGTTGATGATGTCGTTGGAAAAGTTATTGGTACTGGTGCTGCGGGCGAACTCGTTGGCCGGCAGGAAGGCGCGGATTTCTTCCGGGCAAGGCTGGCCCCGCAAGTGCGCCGCCAGGCAGTTCACATACGCCACGTGACGGCGCAGCAAGGTCGCCTTTATCGGGTTGACCTCATTGTCCGGGTCATCCAGCAGCGTCAGCACTTGCCGGGCGAAGCTGCGGGAATTGTTGACCATCGCCCCCCACAACGTGCGTGCCTCCCACCAGCGGTTGTAGGCGCTGCTGTTGCGGAAACTGATCAGCACCACCAGCGCCGAGCCGAGCAGGGTGAGCGGCATCAGCGGCAGGTTGATCTTGCTGTTGAGGAACAGCATGAAGTCCACGGTGACGGCGATATCCCAGAGCAGCAGCCAGAACAGCGCCCAGCCTACATAGCCCATGGTCTTGATGATCAGGCGGTATTTTTTGATGATGGCAGCTTTCAAACGGAAACCTCGCGGCGAGCGGTAAACATCAATGCCCTAGCTCGGACGGTGTTTACCGGGTAAAGGTTCGCCGGCGGGTCGGCTCTTCAGGCCTGGAATGTCAGGACAAAGCGGTTTTCGCCCTGGGGCTTGCCGTCCGGTGCGGGCTGGTCGGGCACGAAACCGCAGCGGGTCAGGACTTTTTGTGAGCCCACATTCTCGGGGTACACGTACGCCACCAGTTGGGTCAGTGCCCAGCGCGCCTGTGCCTCGCGGATCAGATGGTTCAGCGCCAGGGTTGCCAGCCCTTGCCCGCACGAGCGCTCACCCACGCGGTAGCCGACTTCGGCAGAGCCCTTTGGCGAGTCGATGCTTTTCAGGTTGGCGCGACCGACGATTTCGCCGTTGGCGTCTTCGATCACGAACGGGTGCCATGTGCCGGTGGCCAGGCCTGATAGATAACCGTCAATATGCTCGGCGACGCCCTGCATCGAGTAAAACGATGGATCGCGCGCCTCGATATGCGACTCGAACCAGTCACGGTTACGGGCTTCGAAGGCCAGCAATGCTTCAGTGTCCGTACTGCTCAGCTCGCGAACGCGAAATGACGTCATTGCTCGAATCTCCAGGGTTGTTCTGTCCATTTAGTCATGTTTTCGTCATAAAGGCGTGTGAAATTTGCCTGCCAAAAATATGAAATCATGGAGTTTTTCCGATGAGGGTAGTCACCTCCGGCTCGGCGTATCTGGACATCGATGCATACGCCTGCTGCATTGCGTATGCCGAGTTGTTGAATCGTCAGGGAATCGAGGCGCGTGCCGTCAGCAGTGCTCCACTGAATGCCAGCATCTCCAGGACCGTGCTCGGCTGGCTATCATCATTGGATGACTACCGACCCGGGCCCGGCGATGAGTTTGTGATGGTGGATATCTCGGACTTCCACCACTTCGACCCGGTGGTCGTGCTCGATCAGGTGGTGGAGGTGATTGACCATCACCCGGGGTTTGAAACCTATTGGGCGCAGAGGCTGGGAAGTGCCGCAGACATCCGTTTGATCGGTGCAGCAGCGACGCAGGTTTTCCTGCGTTGGGAAGCGGCCGGTTTGTTGCCGCTGATCAGTGAGCACAGTGCCGCGCTGCTGGCCACGGCAATCCTGGACAATACCCTGAATTTTACCGGGCAGTTGACATCCGCGGAGGATGTTCGGGCTTATGAAACCCTCGCGCTGCTGGCGAAACTCGCGGCAGACTGGCCTGAGCGGTATTTCTCCGAGTGCCAGGCCACTATCGAGTCAGACCTTGCAGGCGCGTTGGCGGGTGACCTGAAGTGGCTGAAAGCCGACAGCAACCTGCCGCAGGTTTTTGCGCAGATGACGGTGTGGGATGCCGGTGCGCTGATCCGAAAGCATCGCTCGACCATCGCTGATTGGCTGGCGGCGCAGGGGGAGGACTGGCTGGTGAATCTCATCAGTATCCGCGAGTGCAGAAGTTATTTCCTGGCTGAGCCCAAGGTCAGCCAGGAAAAACTGAGCCAGTTGCTTTCCATCGACTGGCAGGCCGGGATGGCGGTGCTGGATCGTTCGCTGTTGCGCAAGGAACTGGTAAGGCTGGCGGCCACTGATTGACGGCGCTCACCAAAGTGACGTTCCTCTTTGATGAACCCGCAATACAATGGCCAGGGTATTACCGAAAAGGAACGTCAGTTGAACGAACACACATTGTCCATGCGCCTTGAGCGCGTGGCGACGCACGTCCCCGCCGGGGCGCGCCTGGCGGATATCGGCTCCGACCACGCCTACCTGCCGGTGGCATTGATGCGCCGCGGCGCCATCGTGGCGGCGGTGGCGGGCGAGGTGGCCCTGACGCCGTTTCGCGCAGCCGAGCGCACGGTGCGCGAGAACGAGCTGGAGCAACACATCACCGTACGCCTGGCCAGTGGCCTGGCGGCGATCGAGCCGGGAGACGGGATCACCGCGATCAGCATTTGCGGCATGGGCGGCGAGACCATCCGCGACATCCTCGACAGCGACAAGGCGCGCCTCAACGGCCGGGAGCGCCTGCTGCTGCAGCCCAACGGCGGCGAGCAACCGTTGCGCCAATGGCTGATGGAGAACGGCTACCGCATCGTGTGCGAAGAGCTGCTGCGGGAGAACCGATTCTTCTACGAAATCATCGTTGCCGAGCACGCCGGGCCTGTGACCTATACCGCCGAAGAACTGTACTTCGGCCCGCTGCAAATGCAGGCCCGCAGCCCGGAATTCCTGCTCAAGTGGCAGCGCATCCTGCGCCACAAACAGCAGACCCTGAGCGACTTCGCCCAGGCGCGGCAAGCGGTGCCCGAGGACAAGGTGCAAGAGGTCGCCCAGCAGGCGCGGTGGATCGCAGAACTGCTGGCGTGAGGGTCAGCCTGCGAGGGTGTTCAGCTCTGCGAGTACCTCGCCCGAAAGATCCAGCTCGCCCACCGCGATGTTTTCCCGTAGATGGGTGACCGAGGACGTTCCCGGGATCAGCAGGATATTCGGGGAACGGCGCAGCAGCCATGCCAGGGCCAGTTGCATCGGGGTGACGCCGAGGCGCTGTGCAACGTTCGACAACACCGCTGACTGCACTGGCGAAAATCCGCCCAGCGGGAAGAATGGCACATAGGCGATGCCGTCCCGGGCCAATTCGTCGAGCATCGCGTTATCGTGTTGGTGGGCGATGTTGTACAGGTTCTGGACGCACACGAAGCGCACGATTTTTCGCGCCTCGGCGACCTGCGTCGGGGTAACGTTGCTGATGCCGATATGGCGTATCAGGCCCTGTTGTTGCAGCTCGGCAATGGCACTCAGGGGTTCCTCGATCGAGCCTTCGGCAGTGCCCATCACGCCGTGCATGGCCCGCACATTCACCACGTCCAGCACATCCAGGCCCAGGTTGCGCAGGTTGTCGTGCACGGCCTGGGTCAGCTCGGCCTTCGACGAAGCGTTGAACCAGGCGCCATCGTCGCCACGGCGGGCGCCTACCTTGGTGACGATCGTGAGATCGTCTTTATACGGGTGCAGTGCCTCACGAATAATCTGATTGGTGACATGCGGCCCGTAGAAGTCGCTGGTGTCGATATGGTTCACGCCGCAAGCGACGGCCTCGCGCAGTACGGCCAGCGCTGCATCACGGTCCTTGGGCGGGCCAAACACGCCTGGGCCGGCCAGTTGCATGGCGCCGTAGCCGATGCGGTTGACGGTGCGATCGCCGAGATTGAATGTGCTGGGGGTCATGGTCGGGGCTCTTGCTTGACGGGAGGAAGCCTATAATATGAAGGATCCTTCAGGTTTAGAATTCGCATTCCATGAGCCCTCTCAAAGCGTCGTTAAAGCCAAGAAAATCAGCGGTCCAGGCCCGGTCGGCGGCGACGGTGGAAGCGCTGCACACGGCAACCCTTCAGGTTTTGACCGCTCAGGGCCTGGTGCGCTGCACCACGACCCGCGTGGCCGAGCGGGCGGGCATGTCGGTGGGCAGTCTCTATCAGTACTATCCGAACCGCGATGCACTGCTTGCTGCGGTATTGGAGAAGCATCTGGTGCAGGTGGCCGAGACCGTCGAGCAGGCGTGCGATCAACACCAGGGCACCACGGTGGCGGAAATGGCATCGGGGTTTGTCACGGCTTTTCTCGCCGTGAAGCTGATGGACCCGACGGCGTCCAAAGCCCTGTATGCCATCGCAGGTGAGCGGGGCGGTGCGGAGCTTGTGGCGCGGATCAACAAGCGGGTGGTGGCCGCGATTGCAGCGATGTTGGCGACGGCGTCGGATGCCCGGTTTGAAGACCCATCCCTTACCGCCGCCATCTCGCTCAGCGCGGTGGTGGGACCGGTTCGGGCGTTGCTTGAAGGCAATGCATCTGCGGCCTTTGAAGCCGGCCTGGAACAGCAGGTGACCCGCATGCTGCGAGCTTATCTTCAAACCTATCAGTCACTTACGTAAACCGTGTTCAGGGTATTTTGCAGCGCTGCTTCGCACTAAAGTCACATCCATGGGTCCATAAGCCCCGCAATCGAACTTTGAAGATTTAACCCATGCACCTACGCAAAATTGCAGTTGGGCTGTCGGCCCTTGTTTTGCTCTCCACCGGGGCGCAAGCCCGTGGCCTGCTGGACCTCATCACACCGCCTCAATCCCATACCTCTCGCTCGGGCTCCATCAGTCAGGGCGCGGCCCTGGGTCTGTATTCAAGCCAACAGAAAAAGCCATCGTTCGACAGTTGCGCCGACCTGTTCCCGGCCGCACAACCGATCAACACGGCCACCGTGCCGGCCACCATGAAACCCCTGGCGCTGTGTTCCGATAATTTCGCGGTGCTGTACTCGCAAACCAGCAAGACCCCGCTGGTGGTGGTCGAACGCCTGAATGCCGGCCAGTTGAAGGATGCCAAAGGCGAAGAACGCACCAACCAGTTCTACCCCGATCCGCGTATTCCCAAGGGCGCGCGCGCCGAGTTGAGCGACTACCGTGGCCAACACCCGGCGGTGGACCGTGGCCATCAATCCCCGGCGGCGGATGCGCCGAGCACCAACGCCATGGCCCAGTCCTTTGCGCTGTCGAACATGGTCCCGCAAGACCCGACCAACAACCGCAAGATCTGGAGCAAGGTCGAGGCGGACGTGCGCAAGTTTGCCAAGCGCGCCGACGGCAATGTGTTCGTGTTCACCGGCCCGTTGTTTGACCCGGGCTACAGCACCATTGGCGACAACAAGGTCTGGGTGCCGACTCGCCTGTTCAAGCTGGTTTACGACGTGTCGTCCAAGCGCGCCTGGGCGTATGTACTGCCCAACGCTGAAACCCGTATCGAGAAGCCGATGGACTACGCGACGTTTGTGAAAACCACCGGGCTCAAGTTGCTCGGGAATTTGCCGGTGACGGGGTCAGTCGGGCGTACTTGACGGCCTGAAACCGGGTGCGTCACTTGCCCTTTTTCAACGTCTTCAAGCGCAACGTTGCGCGCTGCACAGCGGCCATCTTCTCTGGCCGCTTCATCTTTTTCCATTTGCGAATATCGTCCTTGGTGCGTCCACAACTCACGCACAGCTCACCACTGAGCTGGCAGGTTGAGACGCACGGGTTCTCGATATCTTTAGCCAAGGCTTTACCCCTTTACCGCATACAGTTTGAGCAGGCGCAGGCGCCAATTGCCGCCATGCTGCAGGTGGCATTCTTCCTCGGAGTCGAAGCGCACGTAGCGGTGCGAAGAAGGGCGATCCACCCCGGCATCCTCCAGCGCGGTGGCCGTCAGTTCGCGCATGCGCAGGTCCAGTCCGGTAGAAAGGGCCAGTTCCCGGTTCGCCCTGGTATCGAATACCCAGATGACCAGCAGGCTTTGGGCAAAGGCCTGGTAGTCGACTTCGTGGGTCAGCCAGTCGAAGCCGGTGATTTCGGCTTTCGCGATCTCACAGGCATCGGTCAGGGTCGCGACCAGGCGACGTTCGATGCGTGCGCTGTCGCGTTTGCTTGAAGACATGGGGATTCCTTGAGGAGCGAGGAGGGTGATGATACGCGAGAGATCCACTGTAGGAGCTGTCGAGCTTTAGCGAGGCTGCGATGGCGGACTGGCAGGCGACATCTTTATTGCCTGACAGGACCTCTTCGCAGCCTCGCTGAAGCTCGACAGCTCCTACGCAGGATTTTGTCGGATCGAGATGATCGTTCCCACGCTCTGCGTGGGAATGCCGCCTCGGACGCTCTGCGTCCAGCTGACGATGCAAGGTTCAAGTCCTGCGCAATGGTGACGCGGAGCGTCACAGGATGTATTCCCACGCAGAGCGTGGGAACGATCAACTGTGCGAGCCTGCGAAGATCAACTGTGGGAGCTGTGTTGCCCATCACATATTTTTAGGCCGATCCAGCTTGCGCGTCATGGTGTACACCGCCACGCCGGCGGCCAGGATGCCCGAGGCGGCGCCGACTGCCAGTGCCCAGCGTGGGCCCAGGTGGTCGGCAACCCAACCCACTATCGGTGCTCCAATCGGTGTGCCGCCAAGCGCCACGCCCACCCGCAAGGCGATCACTCGGCCGCGCATGGCGGGCTCGGTGGTGAGTTGCATCAGGCTGTTGGTGGTGTTGCTGAAGGTCAGCGCGCCCACGCCGATGATCACCAGCGCCCCGGCGAACAACCAATAGTTCGGGGCAATCGCCGCCAGCGTGCAGCCCACCCCGAACACCAGCGCGCCGATCAACAACGCCTTGAAGTGTGGTCGCTCGCGACCGGCTGCGAGCAGCGCCCCGGCAACGGTGCCGATGGCCAGGGTCGACGTCAGCAGGCCATAGCCGCGGGCATCGGCGTGGAACACGGTGACGGCCATGGTCGAGATGAAGATCGGAAAATTCATGCCGAAGGTGCCGATCAAGAACAGCATGATCAGGATCGCCATCAGGTCCGGCCGCGCCCACACATAGCGCAGGCCTTCAGTCAGGCTGCCCTTGGTGCGCAGCGCCCGCAGGCTGGTGTGCAGTCCGGAAACCCGCAGCAGAAACAGCGAGGCCAGCACCGCGAAAAAGCTCGCGCCATTGAGCAGGAACGCCCAGCCGGTGCCCACCGACGCGATGGTCACGCCGGCCACCGCCGGGCCAATCATGCGCGCCATGTTGAACGAGGTGGAATTGAGCGCGATGGCATTGGACAGGTCCGCTTCGCCCACCAGCTCCGCCACGAATATCTGCCGCACCGGCGCATCGAAGGCCGAGGCGCAGCCGGACAAAAACGCGAACACATACACGTGCCACAGCTGCACGATGCCGGTCAGGGTAAACACCCCCAGCATCAGCGCCAGCACGCCCATCACGCCCTGGGTGACCATCAGCAGCTTGCGCTTGTCGTAGTGATCGGCGGCGAAGCCGGTCCAGGGCAGCAACAGCAATTGCGGCCCGAACTGCAACGCCATGACGATGCCGACGGCCGACGCGTTATGCGGGGTGAGCTGGGTCAGCACCAGCCAATCCTGGGCCGTGCGTTGCATCCAGGTGCCGATATTCGACACCAGGGCGCCGGCGGCCCAAATGCGGTAGTTGACGCTGCGCAGCGAGCGGAAAATGCCCATCGAACTCACACCGGCCCTGAGGAATGACCACCGTTGAAGCGCCCGAAATGCTGCGCCAGGAATACACTCAGGGCCAAGGCCCCGAGCCCGAGGGCGAGCACATCAGCGGTGCTTTTGAGGTCGAAGTCCCCGACCCGGCAGACCAGCACGTAGCCGATCACCAGGTTGAGAAAACCCCAGAGCACATTCAGCGTCGAGGAGGACCGCCCCTGGCCGCGCGGCTTGGCAAACGGCGTTTGGAAGGACTGGCCCATCAAGCCACTGAGGCAATGGGGCAGCGCGTTGGCAAGCAATACGCCGCCGAAGAAATAAGACACCAGCTCATGCCATTGCATCGTCACGCCCCCCTTGTTGCAAGCAAGCCGATGATCTCTTGCGCGGTGCCGGTTTCCCCCAGCTTCGGGAATACCTGGTTCAGGCTGTAGTGATGGGCCTCGGCGTTCGCGTCGGTCATGGCATCGACGGCCAGGGTCACGTTGAAGCCGGCCTCGTAGGCCTGGCGCGCGGTGGACTCCACGCCGGTTCCGGTAGCAACGCCGGTGATCACCACTTGGGTCACGCCGCGTGCTTTGAGTTGCGCCTCAAGATCGGTGCTGGCGAAGGCGCCCCAGGTGCGTTTGGTCACCCCAATGTCGCCGGGTTGCTGATCGAGTTCGGGCAGCAGGTCGGCCCATCCCGGTGGAAATACATCGCTGC
>NZ_JACARK010001396.1:0-1140 GCF_013386655.1 Pseudomonas sp. K5002
GCCGATGGTGGCCGGCTTGTCGGTGGTGCATGCGCTGGTGCCGCCGCATCCGGCGGCGATGATGGCGGTGCTGGCCTATAACGCCTCGGTCGGGCAGACGGTGCTGTATGCAATTTTGATCGGCATACCCACCGCGATCATTGCCGGCCCGCTGTACGCCAAGTTCATCGTGCCGCACATTCACCTGCCAGCGGAAAACCCGCTGGAGCGCCAGTTCATCGACCGCGAGCCGCGCACCCGCCTGCCGAGTTTCGCCCTGACCATGGGCACCATCCTGTTACCGGTTGTGCTGATGATGATCGGCGGCTGGGCCAACCTGATTTCCACACCGGGCACCGCCTTTAACCAGTTCCTGTTGTTTATCGGTAACTCGGTGATTGCGCTGCTGGTGGCGACCCTGGTGAGCTTCTGGACCCTCGGCCTGGCCCAGGGCTTCAACCGCGAGTCGATCCTCAAGTTCACCAACGAATGCCTGGCACCGACCGCCAGCATCACCTTGCTGGTGGGCGCGGGCGGTGGTTTGAACCGGATTCTGGTGGACGCCGGGGTCACCAATGAAATCCTCGGCCTGGCCCACGCCTTCAACCTGTCGCCCCTGGTGATGGGCTGGCTGTTCGCCGCGCTGATGCGCATCGCCACCGGCTCGGCCACCGTGGCCATGACCACGGCCTCAGGCGTGGTTGCACCGGTTGCGATGGGCCTGGGTTATCCACACCCGGAATTGCTGGTGCTGGCCACCGGCGCGGGTTCGGTAATCTTTTCCCACGTAAACGACGGCGGCTTCTGGCTGATCAAGGAATACTTCAATATGACGGTGATCCAGACCTTCAAGACCTGGACCGTGCTGGAGACCCTGATTTCGGTGGTCGCCTTCGGTCTGACTTATGGTTTGTCCTGCATCTTGTAACCCGGAGCCGAACCGATGGACATCCTCTACCAGATCCGCGCCCGCCAGGATTCCTTCAGCGCTGGCGAAGGGCGTATCGCCAAGTTGATGCTCGATGATGTCGGCTTTGCAGCGTCCGCCAGCCTGGAAGAATTGTCCCAACGGGCCGAGGTCAGCACCGCCACCTTGTCGCGTTTTGCCCGCAGCGTCGGCTGCCGCGACCTGCGTGACCTGCGCCTGCAACTGGCCCAGGC
>NZ_JACARK010001397.1:0-388 GCF_013386655.1 Pseudomonas sp. K5002
GCTGGGCCACGGCCAATTGGTCCTGGCGCCCGCTCAGAGGTACAAAGCTCAAGGTCTGCGCACTTTGCACCACGGCGCTGAGCAGGCTGCCGACGCGCAAGGGCTGCGGGCTTTCGACGGTCAGGGTCGCGCCGCTGAGGACGTTATTGAGCACCGACACCAGTGAGCGATACACCACCGGCTGGTTGGCGCCCTGTGGCAGCGCCTGGGTGGTCAGCACCTTGCCTTGCAGCAGGGTGCCCACCGGTAACTGGCTGGTATCGATACGCGTCAGCGCGGCGACGCTGGAACTCAGGGCCTGCTGCAGGCTGATGGACAAATTGCCCGACGGCGTCTGGCTGACTTCCACCTGGGTACCCAGCGGCAGCGGCTGGCTGCTGCTGGCCTG
>NZ_JACARK010001398.1:0-872 GCF_013386655.1 Pseudomonas sp. K5002
CCCTCGGGCATCCGCCGCTGCGCATCATCCTGCGCCAGTTGCTGCCGAACGCCATGCGCCCATTGATCGTGACCCTGACCATGGGCGTGGGCCAGGCGATTGTCTGGGCCTCGGCCCTGAGTTTTCTCGGCCTGGGCGCCCGTCCGCCGGCACCGGAGTGGGGGACCATGTTGTCCATGGGCCGCGACTTCATCGCCAACGCCTGGTGGCTGACGTTCTTCCCCGGGCTGTTCATCGTATTGACCACGCTGTCGACCACGGTCACTGGCCGTTACCTGCAACAACGCCTGGAGGGCCGTCTTTCATGAGCGACCAGAAACGCTTGATCGTTGAAGGGCTGTCCATCGAGTTTGCCGGGCAGTCGGTGGTGCGCAATCTGTCTTTCACCCTGGAGCCTGGCAAGACCCTGGCGCTGGTGGGCGAATCCGGCTCCGGTAAAAGCGTCACCGCCCGCAGCCTGATCGGCCTGGCGGGTGCGGGCGCGAAGGTTACGGCGCGCACCTTGAGTTACGACGGCGTGGATTTGCTCAGCCTGTCGGAGCGTGGCTGGCGTCGTTTGCGTGGCAATGGCATCGGCTTCGTGTTGCAGGATGCACTGGTGTCCCTCGACCCGTTGCGGCCGGTGGGCAAGGAAATTCTCGAAGTGCTGGAGACCCATCGCTGGGGCGACCGTCGCAGCCGTGGCGAACGCGTCATTGAACTGCTGGATCTGGTGGGCGTACCCGAGCCGCAACTGCGTGCCCGCCAGCGCCCCGATCAACTCTCCGGCGGCCTGCGCCAGCGTGCGCTGATTGCCAGCGCACTCGCATTGAACCCCGGCCTGGTGATCGCCGATGAACCGACCACGGCGCTGGATGCCACGGTGCAGGCGC
>NZ_JACARK010001399.1:0-329 GCF_013386655.1 Pseudomonas sp. K5002
CGTCCCGCAGGTCGAAGCGGGTCATCGGCCCGATGTAGGTCTCGGTGGCGGTCGGGTCGCCCATCACCAGGTTGCGGCTGGCTTCGAGGAATTTGGCGGTGAAGGCTTCCACCACGCCTTCTTCGATGATCAGGCGCTTGGCGGCGGCGCACACCTGGCCGGAGTTCTGGAAACGGCCGATCAGGGCGGCTTGCACGGCTTCGTCGAGGTTGGCGTCGTTGAGCACAATGAACGGGTCGGAACCGCCCAGTTCCAGTACGCATTTTTTCAGCGCGGCCCCGGCCTGGGAACCGATGGCCATGCCGGCGCGCACGCTGCCGGTGAGGGTC
>NZ_JACARK010001400.1:0-462 GCF_013386655.1 Pseudomonas sp. K5002
TCGAACAACTTCCCCGCGCCCACCGCCTGCATCACGATTTCACCCTCACCGAATTCGACCTCGACGCGGCCCTGCAACGCCATCCCGCCGTGCTGCTGGTGGATGAACTGGCCCACAGCAACGTGCCCGGCTCGCGCCACCCGAAACGCTGGCAAGACGTGGAAGAACTGCTCAGCGCCGGCATCGATGTGTGGACCACCCTCAACGTCCAGCACCTGGAAAGCCTTAACGATCTGGTGAGTGGGATCATCGGCATTCGCGTGCGGGAAACCGTACCGGACCACGTGTTCGACAATGCCCACGAAGTGGTCGTCGTGGACCTGCCGCCGGATGATCTGCTGCAACGCTTGAAGGACGGCAAGGTGTACCTGGGCCCTCAGGCCGAACGTGCGTCGCGGCACTTTTTCCGCAAGGGCAACCTGCTCGCCCTGCGGGAACTGGCCCTGCGCCGCACGGCCGACC
>NZ_JACARK010001401.1:0-1026 GCF_013386655.1 Pseudomonas sp. K5002
CGAGCGTGGCTTGATGCAGTGGATCGGCGTGGCGGACCTGCTGACGGCTGACGTGCAGGCGCTGCTGTTTGCCGCGGGCGAGGAGGGTTGATGAGCAGTGATCAACGCTTCTTCGACTTCCTTAAGGAGCGCATTGGCCTGGACGTTGCCTCGGTGGGCGAAGCGATCATCGAGCGTGCCGTACGCCAGCGCAGCATGGCGCTCAGCGCGCAGACCGCAGATCAATACTGGCAGCAATTGCAGGCCTCCACCGACGAACAGCAAGCGCTGATCGAAGCGGTGATCGTCCCCGAAACCTGGTTTTTCCGTTACCCCGAATCCTTCGCCACCCTGGGCCGGCTGGCGGTCGCCCGCCTGGCCGAAATCAAGCAGATGCGCGCCCTGCGGATCCTCAGCCTGCCGTGTTCCACCGGCGAAGAACCCTATTCGATTGCCATGGCCTTGCTCGACGCCGGGCTGGCGCCGCATCAGTTCAAGGTGCAGGGCATGGACGTCAGCCCGCTGTCGGTGGAGCGCGCCCGCCGTGGGGTGTACGGCAAGAATTCGTTTCGCGGCCAGGACCTCGAGTTCCGCGATCGCCACTTCACCGATCAAACCGACGGCTACCGGATTGCCGACCGGGTACGCGAACAAGTGCGCCTGCAGGTGGGCAACCTGCTGGACCCCACGCTGCTGGCCAACGAGCCCACCTACGATTTTGTGTTCTGCCGCAACCTGCTGATCTACTTCGACCAGCCGACCCAGAAGCAGGTGTTTGAAGTGCTCAAGGGCCTGACCCATGTCGACGGCGTGCTGTTTATCGGGCCTGCCGAAGGCAGCCTGCTGGGGCGCCTGGGCATGCGTTCGATTGGCGTGCCGCAGTCGTTTGCCTTCAGCCGGCATGCGGAGCCCGCGCCTGAACCGGTATTTGTGCCGATGCCCGCGCCGATTCCTCAGCGCAGTGCCGCGCCTATCCCGACCAGGCCCCGGCCGTTCAGCACCGTCAGTGCCCAAGTGGTACCGATCAAGCCGCCGCCCCCGCAGTCG
>NZ_JACARK010001402.1:0-1141 GCF_013386655.1 Pseudomonas sp. K5002
CGCCAGCGCATCGGCGACCATGTGGCCGAACTGCCTGTCGGTTGGTTCACGCCCGATAACACGGCGCGGCTCAACCAGGTGGTGACCCAGGGCATGATGGCCGTGGCCCAGCTGCCGGCCCATGTATTTACTCCGGTGCTCAGCGGCGTGGTGACGCCATTGGTGCTGGTACTGGCGTTGTTTGTGCTGCACTGGAAAATGGGCCTGATTGCCTTGCTGGCGTTGCCGATTCTCGGCGGCGCGTTCTGGCTCAGCGCCCGCCTTGGGCGGCGCGCCGACCGGGCGTTCCAGCGCAGCTCGGCCGACACCAGCCAGCGCATGCTGGAGTTCGCCCAGTCGCAGTCGGTGTTGCGTGCCTTCAGTGGCGGCGGCAGCTCGGTGTTCCTGCAACGGGCGATCGAACAGCAGCACGCGACCGGGGCGCGCCTGATCCTGCTGTCCGCGACCTCGATTCTGCTGAACATATGGCTGGTGCAGGTGGTGTTCGCGGCCTTGTTGATCGCCGCCGCGCTCTGGCTTGACGCTTACCTGGGAAATGCCTTGCACGTGGGCTCGGTGATTGCGGTGATGGTGTCGCTGTTGCTGGTCAGCCGCTTCATTGA
Source organism: Pseudomonas sp. K5002 (assembly GCF_013386655.1). NCBI lineage: Bacteria > Pseudomonadati > Pseudomonadota > Gammaproteobacteria > Pseudomonadales > Pseudomonadaceae > Pseudomonas > Pseudomonas sp. K5002. The sequence continues at coordinate 603 of NZ_JACARK010001402.1, forward strand.
CCCGTTGCTGGAGGTGGCCGGCTATGGCGAAACGTTGCGCGGTGCCGGGGTGCAGCTTGAGGCGGTGCGCGAGATATTGGCCGCGTCGCCCCTGAAGGCGCCGAGCGCGCCGCAATCTCCACGGGATGCCTCGGTGGAATTGTTCGATGTGAGCTTTCGCCACGCGGCCGGTTCAAGGGACGTGCTGCGCGGGGTGAACCTGCGTATCGAGCCCGGCAGCATGACGGCGCTGGTAGGGGCTTGCGGCTCAGGCAAGACCACGCTGTTGCGGTTGGTCGCACGGTTTTTCGAGGTCAGCCAGGGCCAGGTGTGTATCGGTGGCGTGGACGTGCGACAGATGTCCGGCGAGCAGCTCAACGCGCAAATCAGCCAGATCTTCCAGGACACGTACCTGTTCCAGGGCAGCGTCGCCGACAACATTCGCCTCGGCAAACCCGACGCCAGCGACGCACAAGTGTTGGAGGCCGCGCGGCAGGCCGGTGTGCAGGCGATTATCGAGCGCCTGCCCATGGGCCTGTCGACCACGGTGGGTGAGGGCG
>NZ_JACARK010001403.1:0-771 GCF_013386655.1 Pseudomonas sp. K5002
CAGGGCGTCGGCGCGCATCTGGCGCAGGCGCTTGCCGTAGGCGCGGGCGTTCTGGGTGTAGGTCTTGGCGTTGTCCGGGTCGAGCTTGCCCAGTTCCCGGGCAATGTTGTTCACCTGGGCAATCGAGGCGCTGATGGACAGGAAGGTGTGCGGGTTGACCACCTTGCCCGCACCGCGCGCAGCGTTGCCGGTGGCGGCCAGCAGCGGCACGTTGGCGTTGGCCTCGATCACCGGGATGTCCGGGCGCTCGCTGGTGGCGATCATGCGGTCGGCGAAATCGTCATGGCCGACGCCGTTGAGCACGATCACATCAAGGGTGCCGATGCGTTTGATGTCTTCGGCGCGGGGTTCGTAGGCATGGGGATTGAAACCGGCCGGAATCAGCGGGACAACTTCAGCCTTGTCGCCGACGATATTGGCGACGTAGCTGTAATACGGGTGCAGGGTGATGCCGATGCGCAGGCGCTTTGCCGGGTCGGCACTGGCGAACGGGGCCAGCAGCACGGTGATCAGGCCGACCAGCACCAGACGTAATAATGGAGATGAAATAGACATGGTCTTCTCTCGGCTGCAACGTGAATTCAGTGACGATGCTGGCGGGTGACACCGGCATCGAATTGCGCGATTACCTGCTGCCAGCCCGCGCTGATCAGCGCCTGGTCAGTGAGGTCGGTGGGGGCGGTGAGGTGGGCGCTGCGGTTGAGCCAGATATCCGGCTCGGCGCCGCGGATGCGCATCAACAGCGAACCGCTGAGGTCCGGCGTCTGGCTC
>NZ_JACARK010001404.1:0-495 GCF_013386655.1 Pseudomonas sp. K5002
CATCGCGTCGCGGTCCGGGCCGGCCAGGCGGGCGCGTTCGGCGTCCACCACGGCGCTGTCGGGCAAAGCTTCATCAAGGCCATAACGTTCTTTCAAACTTTGCATCCGTGGAGTCGGTCGGGTGACTTTGGCGACGTAGAACAACAGGCTCTTGAGCAGCTCATCCGGGGCCGGGGTGTTGATGCCGTTGATGCCCTGGATCAGCAGGCGCTTGAGTGGCTTGTCGCAGGCCTTGAGCAAACTGCGCAACGCCGGGCTGTTGGCAACCACGCCAATGAGCATGCCTTCCACCAGCGCCGAGGTGACCTGCCACAACGGTAACAGCGGCGCACCATGGCACAGGGCTTCGAGGCGGGCGAAGACCCGCGCCATGTCTTCCAGGTTGCTGGGGCCGTGGTCTTCGCGCAGCAAACCGACCAGCGCCTGTTGCAGCATCTGCCGCCACTGGCGCAGCAGCTCGGGGAAGTCCTCTGGCGTGCGCTGGGCCAGGGCGTC
>NZ_JACARK010001405.1:0-588 GCF_013386655.1 Pseudomonas sp. K5002
GCACCGGCGTCTGTATGGCGGCGGCAGCGGGCAAATGATTGCCAAGGCGGTGGGTGTGGCGCAGGGCGTGCGCCCCAGGGTGCTGGATGCTACCGCCGGGTTGGGAAAGGATGCATTTGTGTTGGCCAGCCTGGGTTGCGAGATGAGCCTGATTGAACGCCAGCCGTTGATTGGGGCGTTGCTGGAAGATGGATTGGCGCGAGGTGCAGAGGATTTTGAGGTGGCGCCGATTGTGGCGCGGATGAGGTTGCTCAAGGGCAACTCCATTGAGGTGATGCGCGATTGGGAGGGGGAGCCGCCTCAGGTGATTTATCTGGATCCGATGTTTCCGCATCGGGAGAAGACGGCGTTGGTGAAGAAGGAGATGAGGTTGTTTCGGCCGCTGGTGGGGGATGATCCGGATGCGCCGGCGTTGTTGGCGGCGGCGTTGGCTTTGGCCAGTCATCGGGTGGTGGTCAAGCGGCCGCGTAAGGCGCCTTGCATTGAGGGGGTGAAGCCGAGTCATGCGTTGGATGGGAAGTCCAGTCGGTATGACATTTATCCTAAGAAGGCGCTGAAGTCCTGAGGGTTGGGTACATATCCGTTATT
>NZ_JACARK010000143.1:0-1465 GCF_013386655.1 Pseudomonas sp. K5002
ATCAGCTCCGGCCGCGTCATCACCGCCCAAGCGGTCGGCGGCACCGGCGCCCTGAAAATCGGCGCTGACTTCCTCAAGCAACTGCTGCCCAACGCCGTCGTCGCCATCAGCGACCCGAGCTGGGAAAACCACCAGGCGCTGTTCGAAAAAGCCGGCTTCCCGGTGCAGACCTATCGTTACTACGACGCCGCCACCCACGACGTAAACCGCGCCGGCCTGCTGGAAGACCTCAACGCCCTGCCGCCACAGTCCATCGTCGTGCTGCACGCCTGCTGCCACAACCCGACCGGCGTCGACCTGAGCCCGACCGACTGGCAACAAGTGCTGGACGTGGTCAAGGCGAAAAACCTCGTGCCGTTCCTCGACATGGCCTACCAGGGCTTTGGCGACGGCATCGACGAAGACGCCGCTGCGGTGCGCCTTTTCGCCGAGTCGGGCCTGACCTTCTTTGTGTCCAGCTCGTTCTCCAAGTCGTTCTCGCTGTACGGCGAGCGCGTGGGCGCCCTGTCCATCGTCACCGACTCCAAGGAAGAAAGCGCGCGCATCCTGTCCCAGGTCAAGCGTGTGATCCGCACCAACTACTCCAACCCGCCGACCCACGGCGCGGCGATTGTGGCGGCGGTGCTGAACAACCCTGAGCTGCGTGCCCAGTGGGAAGCGGAACTGGCCGAAATGCGCCTGCGCATTCGCGGCATGCGCGAGCAGATGGTGGCTGACCTGGCCAAGGCTGCTCCGAGCCATGACTTCAGCTTCGTCGGTCGCCAGCGTGGGATGTTCTCCTACTCCGGCCTGAGCGTTGAGCAAGTGACGCGCCTGCGCAGCGAGTTTGGCATCTATGCGTTGGATACCGGCCGTATCTGTGTGGCGGCGTTGAACCAGAACAACATTGATGCCGTGACCAAGGCCATCGTTCAGGTGCTGTAAGCCTGTTGTGATACAAAAAAGGGGAAGCCGGTGGCTTCCCCTTTTTACTGCAACATTCTTTTGTGAACACCGAACCTGTGGCGAGGGGGCTTGTCCCCCGTTGGGCTGCGCAGCGGCCCCAAAAACCTGCCACCGTGAACTTTCTGAATGAATGCGGTGCCTGAATGGGGGCCGCTTCGCGCCCCAGCGGGAGCAAGCTCCCTCGCCACAGGGTGAGCAGATTGCTTCAATAGATGAGTGCATCCCCCCTAAAAATTCGCTGCTTTCAGTCCGCTGCCCCTAGACTGACAGCAAGACAGTCCCTTCCCCTTGAGTATCCTATGAGAAACGACGACCTGGACCTGCGTGCCGACCGCGACGAACTGGACCACTTCACCCCGCGCCCACCACCCGCCAAGCGCCAGAAAAGCCTGGTGCTGCAAGTCGCGCTCGGCGTATTCCTCGGTGGTTTGGCCTTATGGCTGGTGCAACTGGGCGCCGGCGCCCTGATGGCCAAGCTGGCCATGGGCACCTTCCAGTTCGGCGGCTGACAAAGATCAAA
>NZ_JACARK010000143.1:1526-1728 GCF_013386655.1 Pseudomonas sp. K5002
AAATGTGGGAGCCGTCGAGCTTTAGCGAGGCCGCGATAGCGGTGGGTCAGGCACCCTCAATGTCGACTGTGCCGACGCCTTCGCAGCCTCGCTGAAGCTCGACAGCTCCCACAGGGGATCTACTCCCGCCTTCAGTCCGCGCTCGTGTGGCTGGTTCAACTCGATCCAAGCAGTCCCCCTGCAATTTGGCGGCTGACAAAGA
>NZ_JACARK010000143.1:1815-2350 GCF_013386655.1 Pseudomonas sp. K5002
GGCTCGACAGCTGCTACGGCTACGATGCCAGGGCCAGGCCACGCTCTTCCAGCAACTGCACAAAACTGTTCAGGCTCTGCGACACCGTACCCCGGCGCCAGATCAGCCAGGTATTCAGAATCCGGAACGTATCGGTCAGCGGCCACACACTCACCGCCGTAAACCCCGGCATGCTCTCCAGCATGCTCCGCGGCATCAGCGCCAACCCGGCACCGGCACTCACACACGCGAGCATCCCGTGGTAGGACTCCATCTCAAAGATCTTCCCCGGCACCGCGCCATCCTGTGAAAACCAGCGCTCGAAGTGATGCCGGTACGAACAGTTCGAACGAAACGTGTAGATGCTCTCCCCGCTCACATCCCGCCCCCGGGTGATCGGCGCGTGATGCAACGGCGCAATCACCACCATCTCCTCCTCGAACACCGCCACGCCCTCCAGCGTCGCGTGCAGCACCGGGCCATCGACAAACGCCGCCGCCAGCCGCCCCGACAACACACCCTCGATCATCGTGCCGGACGGCCCGGTGGTCAGGTC
>NZ_JACARK010001406.1:0-1730 GCF_013386655.1 Pseudomonas sp. K5002
CCGCAGGCGCGAGGCCCGGCAGCAACAGGCCTGCGCCGACGGCTTGCATCACGCGGCGGCGGCCGAGATTGAAGTGGCTCATGCGGGTTCCCTCTCGAGCAGCAAAAGGGAAACTTAAGCATGACGGGATGAACGAGTTATGACACCGGCCTTATTGCTCACGGAGGTCAAATGTGGGAGCTGGCTTGCCTGCGATAGCCTCAACTCGGTTGCGCTGATACACCGAGGTGCCTGCATCGCAGGCAAGCCAGCTCCTACATGAACCGCGTTATGCCTGGGCGGGTGCGACAGAAAGTTCTACGGTCTCAGGGCGCTTGAGGAATGCATACACCACGGCAGTCAACAAACTGCCCGCCACGATCGCCAGCAGGTACAGCAGCGCATGGTTGATCGCATTCGGGATCAGCATCACAAACAATCCACCATGGGGCGCCATCAGCTTGCAGCCGAAATACATCGACAGCGCACCGGTCAGCGCACCGCCGGCGATGCTTGCCGGGATTACCCGCAGCGGGTCCTTGGCAGCAAACGGAATTGCGCCTTCAGAGATAAAGCACATGCCGAGGATCAGCGCGGCCTTGCCGGCTTCACGCTCGGTCTGGGCGAACTTGCGCCGCGCCAGGAAGGTGGCGATGCCCATGCCAATCGGCGGCACCATGCCGGCGGCCATGGTCGCGGCCATGGGGGCACCGCTTTGCGCTGCCAGCAGGCCCACGGAAAACGCGTAGGCTGCCTTGTTGATCGGGCCACCGAGATCGACGCACATCATGCCGCCCAGCAAGATGCCCAGCAGCACGGCGTTGGTGGTGCCCATGGTGCTGAGAAAATCCGTGAGGCCGGTGAGCATCTTCGCCACCGGCGGCCCTACCAGGTAAATCATCGCCAGGCCGGTGAACAGACTCGCCAGCAACGGGATGATCAGGATCGGCTTGAGGGCTTCCAGGCTCTGGGGCAAACGGATCGCGCGGCTGATGAATTTGACGCAGTAGCCGGCGAGAAAGCCGGCGAAGATCCCGCCGATAAACCCCGCGCCCAAGGTGCTGGCCAGCAGGCCACCGATCATGCCGGGGGCCAATCCAGGCCGGTCGGCAATCGAGTAGGCGATGTAACCCGCCAGCAGCGGCACCATCAGCATGAACGCCTGGTCGCCGACGGTTTTCAGCGCGGCGGCAAGAGTGCCTTTTTCTTCAAAGGCATGAATGCCGAACACGAATGACAGGGCGATCAGCAGACCGCCCGCCACCACCATCGGCAGCATGAACGACACGCCGGTGAGCAAGTGTTTGTAGACACCGGTCTTCTCCGGTTTGGCAGCGGCACCACTGGCAGCGGATTCCTGCTTGCCTTCGGCCAGCGCCTTGTTGAGGGTCGCCTCGGATTGCTTGAGCGCGATCCCGGTGCCGCAGCGATAGATTTTCTTGCCGGCAAAGCGCTCGGTGGCGACTTCGATGTCGGCGGCGAGCAGTACCACGTCGGCGTCACGAATCGCCTCGGGACTCAGCGGCGTGCGGGCGCCCACGGAGCCCTGGGTTTCCACCTGCAAGTCATACCCGAGGCGCTTGGCGGTTTGCTGCAACGCTTCGGCAGCCATGAAGGTGTGGGCGACGCCGGTCGGGCACGCGGTGATCGCGACGATACGCGGCGTGCTTTTCGCCGGTGCCGCGTCAGCCACCTGCACCTGGGCCTCCTCGGCCCCGCGACGCAACACCGCGTCCACATCCTGCAACGCC
>NZ_JACARK010001407.1:0-400 GCF_013386655.1 Pseudomonas sp. K5002
AGCGCGTGGGGGACCTCATCTGGGCCGCCGCCGACCAGCGTGCCCGAGGTTTTCTGCTGGGCGCCACTGCCGGGCGCACCACCCTGGGTGGCGAAGGCTTGCAGCACCAGGACGGCAGCAGCCACCTGATGGCCGCCACCGTGCCCAATTGCCGTGCCTACGACCCGGCGTTTGCCGGCGAGTTTGCGGTGATCCTCGACCATGGCATGCGCCAGATGCTGGAGCACGATGTGGACGAGTTCTACTACGTGACCCTGATGAACGAAAACTACCCGCAGCCGAGCCTGCCGGAAGGCGTCGAAGCGGCGATCATCAAAGGCATGTACCGGCTGAGCGGGCAGCCTGGCGGCATGGTCCGGTTGCTCGGCTCCGGCACGCTGGTGCGCGAAGCCCAGGCAGC
>NZ_JACARK010001408.1:0-4170 GCF_013386655.1 Pseudomonas sp. K5002
GACGGCGCACCGACCTTGATCGCGTTGCCGCTGGACGCGCCGCGCCCGACGCAGCCGGATTACAGGGGTGCGGTGTTGACCCAGCAGTTCAGCCCGGCGCAAACACTGGCACTCAAGGCGTACGCGCAACAGCACAAGGCCACGTTGTTCATGGTGTTGCTCAATGCGTTCAACAGCCTCTTGCAGCGGGCCACCGGTACTCACGACTTTATCGTCGGCACCGACCTGGCCAACCGCGAGCAATCGGTGCTGGAGCCGTTGATCGGTTTCTTCGTCAACGTGCTGCCGATTCGCGCGCGCCTCGACGACAACGACACCTTTGATAGCCGCCTGCAACGCTTGCGCGAGGATTGCCTGTCAGCCTTCCAGCACCAGCAGGTGCCGTTCGACAAGCTGGTCGAGACACTGCAACCGCCGCGTACGCCCGGCGTAAACCCGCTGGTGCAGGTGTTGTTTGTGATGCAGAACACGCCGCAGGGCTCGGCCAGCTTGTCAGGCCTGGCGGTGGAACACTTGGCGCCGCAGCAGGAATCCAGCAAGTTCGATCTGGCGGTGTTTGTCGAGGAAGACGAGAGCGGCCTGAATGTGCGCTGGGTCTATCGCACCGGCGTGTTGAGCCCCCAGACCGTTGCTCATTTTGAACAAGGCTTCCAAGCCCTGCTGGACACTCTGAACCTGCAAGACTGGGCGTGGCGCCTGGCGGGCGACACCCCAGCTGAACCTCTTGCAATCGACGACGCCCAAGCACGCAGCGCGCGCAAGCTGTCGAAAATGAGCAAGCTAAAAAGCACCCGCGCCACCGCCGTGAGCCAACGGCCCCACGAACAGGTGCGCACACGCACCTTGAGCGACGGCCAACCACTGCCCCTGGTAATCGAGCCGCTGCTGGCCGACCTGGACCCGGTGCATTGGGCCGTACAGGCGCGCGAATGGATCAATGTGCAACTGCGCAGCCACGGCGGCCTATTGTTCCGTGGTTTCAACCTGCCGGACGCGAACGCCTTCGAGCAGTTCGCCCAGGCGATCGAACCGGACTTGTATGGCACCTACGGCGACCTGCCGAAGAATAAATCCGGCAAGAACATCTACCACTCCACGCCGTACCCGGAACAACACATGATTCTGTTCCATAACGAAAGCTCGCACCTGGCGCAATGGCCGCGCAAGCAGTGGTTCTTCTGCGAGATTCCGGCACCACGCGGTGGTTGCACCCCGATTGTCGATTGCCGCCAGGTACTGACGCAGTTGCCGCCGGCCATTGTCGAGCGCTTCAAGGCGCTGGGCCTGCTGTATGTGCGGCACTTCACCGACAAGCTGGATGTGCGCTGGCAGGACTTCTTCAAAACCGAAACACGCGAAGAGGTCGAACGCCAATGCTTGCTATCCGGCATGCAGTGGGAATGGCTGGGAGAGGACAATCTGAAGGTTGCCCAACACTGCCCGGCGATTGTCACGCATCCGGATACCGGTGAGGCGTCGTTCTTCAACCAGGTGCAACTGCATCACAGCGCCTGCCTGGAAGCGGAGGTGCGCAGCAACCTGATAAACCTGTTTGGCGCCGGCAACCTGCCGCGCAATGTGTATTACGGCGATGGCAGCGTGATTGAGGATGCAGTGATGGACGTGATCGGTACGGCGTACGAGGCCTGTGCAGTGCGCTTCGACTGGCAAAAAGGCGACATGGTGATGCTCGACAATATGCTGGTGGCGCACGCCCGCGACCCGTTTGAGGGGGAGCGCAAGATCTGCGTTGCCATGGGCCAGATGATGAATCGCGAACAATTGCAGCACGCGCAGGAGCCGGTATGAGCCACTACGAAGCAGCGTTCGCCTTGTCGCCACAACAGCGCAGCCAATGGCTGGCGAATGCGCCGCCGGCACGCTTGACCCTGCAAGTGCACGGTGCTGCCGCGCTGGCACAGCTGCACGAACGGCTGGCATCGCTGGCCGCCGTGCACGATGCGCTGCGCCTGCAAACCCGACCGGAACCAGGCTTGCAAGTGCCATTGCAGATCGTCGCGGCGACCCACACCTTCAGTGTCGATGTACAGGCACGGGTGGAGGATGTGTATCAGGTCACGTTGCAATTACCCGCCCTGGCCGCCGACCGTGGGACGCTGCTTCGCTTGGCGCAAGCCCTGGGTTCGGCTTTGGCGCCGGTGCCTGACGACGAGGCCATGACTTACACCCAATACAGCGCCTGGATTCACGACTTGCAGGCGGATGAAGACGCCGCACAAGGTCGGCAATACTGGGCTGGCCTGGCGTTGGGCGAGCAGGCCGGTACCGAGTTGCTGTACCGCGAGGCACGCAGCGATCAGGCTGCTACGACGCTGACCACCAGCGTCATGCTTAACCCTGCATTGAGCGCAGCCTTGCAAAGTCACTCCGCGCCCGCCGAACAGTTGCTGATGACGGCCTGGGGCGTGTTGTTGCAGCGCCTTAGTGCCAATGACAGTGCGGCGCTCACCCTGAACTGGGTGCATGACTGCCGTGACGACTACGAAGAACTCGCCGACTGCTGGGGCTTGTTCGCCAAGGCCCTGCCGCTGCCGTGGCAACCGGTTGTCGAGCGGCCATTCACCGGGGCACTGGCCACACTGCAAGTGCTCTGCGAACAGGCGGGCGAATGGCAGGAATACTCGCTGCCGGTTGAGACCGCGCCTTACGGTTTCCAGTGGACCCCGGGGTTCGAAACCGCGGGCAGCTCGTTCAAGGTGCTGGAGATGCACGCCATCCCCGCCGGCATGGAACTGCTGCTGATGGCTGAACCACAGGGCACTGCCGGTTACCGCCTGACGCTGTGTCATCAAGCGCGGTGCTACAGCATTCCTGCCGCGCAGACCCTGCTGGAGCAATTGCAGTCGCTGCTGCTCGACGCCCTCACCCACCCTGCCAAGCCGCTCGCCGAGCTGTCGCTGCGCGCACCAGGGTTTTCGGCGGCGCTGGCTGCTCGTCATGAGCAGGCCGCACCGCTCTTTGCCAGCGTACCAGCGCGCTTCAACGCCTGTGCGGCCAGCTTTGCCGAACACCTGGCGTTGCGCGACCCCGGACAGCACCTGAGCTACGCCGAACTGCATGCGCGCAGCAATCAGTTGGCGCATTATCTGATAGCTCAGGGCATCGGCCGCGAAGACCGCGTGGCGTTGTACCTGGACCGTTCGGCACAGATGGTGTTGGCGATGCTCGCCGTGCTCAAGAGCGGCGCAGCGTTTGTACCGTTGGACGTGCACCAGCCCGCCCAACGCTCGCTGGCGATTCTGCAACAGGCGCAACCGCGCCTGGTGCTCACCGGCGCCGCTGGCGATGCCCCTGTGCTGGCGTCGATGGGTGGCCTTGATCTGCGCGAGACTGCCGTTTGGCAACAGGCACCAATGACCGACGTTGCGCCTGACATCCGGCCTGAGGATGCCGCGTACCTATTGTTCACCTCGGGGAGCACCGGTTTGCCGAAAGGCGTGATCGTCGAGCACGCGCAACTGGCCAGTTACGTGTCGAGTGTGTCTTCGCGCCTGCAGTTGCAAGCCCGCGAACGCAGTGCCGTGGTCACCTCGCTGGCCGCGGACCTGGGTTACACCCTGCTGTTCCCAGCGCTGCTAAGCGGCGGCGAATTGCACGTACTCGACAAGGAAACCGCCATGGACGCCCAGGCCTGGGCCGCCTGGCAGGCGCAGTACCCCGTCGATCATCTGAAAATCGTACCGTCGTTGCTCGACGCCTGGCTGATCCACACGCCAAGCGCCGCCGTGCTGCCGCGCAAGCAACTGATCCTTGGCGGCGAGACCTGTTCGCGGCGCCTGTTGCAATCGATCCGCGCGTTCGCACCGGCGCTCACGGTGTTCAACCACTACGGGCCGACCGAAACCACCGTTGGCGTGGTGATGCACAAGGTCGATCCGGCCTGTGACTATCGGCGCCTGCCCTTGGGCGACCGCCTCGATGGCATGCGTTTGTATGTGTTCGACGACCAGCAACAACTGGCCGCGCCTGGGCAAAACGCCGAACTGTATATCGCCGGCCCGCAGTTGGCGCGTGGCTACCTGGATGCGCAACACGACGCCGGGCGTTTTATCCAGCGCGACGGCGAGCGCCTGTACCGCACCGGAGATCGTGCGCGGTATCGGCATGACGCCAGCCTGGAAATCACCGGGCGCACCGATCGCCAGGTCA
>NZ_JACARK010001409.1:0-2375 GCF_013386655.1 Pseudomonas sp. K5002
GGGCGAACACCTGCTGCAGGTACTGGAACGACTTGCCCTGGCCGCAACCAGCGTCCAGCAGCACCGGGGCAACCGGCAGCGGGTCGCTGAACAGGCTGCGCAGGTCGTTGATGGCCACGCGCAGCACATGGTGCTGCCAGGTGTGGCTGCGCAGGAACCAGAAGCCGAATTTGGTTTCTTCGACGTAGTTTTTACTCAGGTATTGGCTGCTCATCTCATCTTCCTTGTCCCGGACGGGCTGGCCCACGGCGCCAGCATGAAGCTGAACGCCAGCCCCAGGCTCACCGACAGCCCAAAATTACTCACCGCCGGTGTGCTGGAAATAGCCAGCAGGCCGAACGATAGCCAAGTAGTCACGGCCGCCAACAGTGTGCCCAACAGGCTCACGGCGGCGCCGCCAATTTGTTCACGCATCAGGATCGCGTAGTCGACGCTGATGGCGGTCACCAGCAGCAGGCCGAACAGGCTGAACAACGTCAACGGCTGCCCCAGCCAACCGAGGCTGGCCAGGCTGCACAGCGCCGCCAGTAACGGCAGGGCGACGATGCGCAAGGCACCGCCGAAGCCGAACGGCAGGATCAGCAGCAGTACGATCAACACGCAGGACATCAATTTCAATTCCGCCGCGCTGATCTGTGTGGCAGCGAATACCTGGTTCAAGTCGCCGAGGCGATCCACCAACTGCACGCCGGGCAGATCCAGGGCCTGCACCCGCAGCAAGGCCGGGTTGTTCAACCCTTGCAGGCTCACCATCGCCGCCACGCCACCGTCGACATTCCCCAGCCACAGCGTGCGCCATGGCTCGGCCAGCGGGCCGACCAGTGCTGCGTCGATGTCTTCGGTGGGCAAGGCCTGCAACTGGGCCAGCTCGGCTTGCAGCGCGCTGGCGGGCACACCGAGGTCCAGCAATGGCTGCCAGTACTGCGGCAGCTGTTTCAGGGCCTCGCGCAGTTGCTGTTGCTCCGCCGGCGCGCTGACCAACTGGTTGAGCGCCAGGTAACCCTGGAGCTTGTCCATGTTCACCAACTGATCCAGGCGCTGGCTCAGCGCGGCCTGGCGCTCCAGCAATTGCGGTTGATTGTCCGCCCGTACCAGGAAGAACTGGCTGGTGGGCTGGAACCCGGTAATCCGCGCAACGGCCTGAGCTTCCTGCAGCAACTGCGGCGGCGCACCGATCCACTGGCGGATATCGTTTTTGCTGTTCAGGTGCCATAGGCCGCCTGCGCAAAACACCAATACCAGTACCAATAACACCGGACTGGGCAGGCGCTTGAGCAGCGACTCGCGCACGCTCAGCAGGAACTCGGCAATGCGCAGCGGCCATTGCGCCGGGCGCAGCTCGACGCCTTTGAGCAAGGCCGGCAACAGGCACACGGCCGACAGGTAAGCACCTACCAGACCGGCAGCGGAGAACACCGCGATTTGCGTCAGCGCCGGGAACGGCGTCCACGCCAGGGCCAGGTAACCGATGCAACTGGTGGCCAGGCTCAGGCTCAGGCCCGGCAAGGTCAGGCGCAAGGCCGGCCAACTGCGCCAAGGGCTCATGCTCCAGCTCTTGGACAGGTAATGCAGCGGGTAATCCACCGCCACGCCGATCAGGCTCGAGCCCAGCACCAGCGTGATCACATGCATATGCCCGAACAGCGCCACACAGGCCACCGCACCAAACAGCATGCCCACCAGCACCGGCACGAACGCCAGCAACACCCGCCAGCGGCGGAACGCAAGCAGCAGCAATAACAGGATGCCTACCGTCGCGCCGCCGCCGACCCAGGTGATTTCCCGAGTGGCCTGCTGCTGACCATTGGCTGCATACAGCAGGCCGCTGGCGGCGAGCAATTGCGCGCCTTGCTGGTCTGCCTGCTCGCGGCTGGCCTTGAGCAGGTCAGCCACTTGCAGCGGCAGTTTCATGTCGAAGGCATTGCCGGTGGTGCGGGCCCGCAGCAGTACCCAGCTTTTGCCGTCGGCATCGGCGATCAGCGCGCCGCTGCCGATATCCAGCTGCACCGAACCGTGTTGCGGCTGGCTGTTCTGGATGCGCCCGGTGAGGCCCAGCCAATCGTCCTGGCTCGGCACCAGGCTGAAGCCGGTGAACGGGTCGAACAGCGCCTGAACCCGCTGCTGAATAAACGCCTGGGGCTCGTCGATCAGTTGCTCGCGATCCTTGGCCGAGAGCATCGCCAGCCGGCCTTGCAGCAACTGCTGACGCAGGGCCGGCAGGTCGGCTTGGAGGTTCCACTGAACTTTCTCAAACAGGCCGCTGGCTTGCCAGGCTTCGCCCAATTGCGTCGCCATGGCCACGGCTTTTTGCCGGTCGGCGTGCCCCACCAGCACCAGTATTTCGCGGTTCAGCGGTTCCTGCATGCGCTGTTCGG
>NZ_JACARK010001410.1:0-1265 GCF_013386655.1 Pseudomonas sp. K5002
TGGCCGACTGTTGTGGGCGCTGGAGCGACGAAGCACCGCCCCTGGAACGCTTGCGCGAAGGTGGTTTCGACCCCGACAGCCCGGTGCTGCGCCGGGTGCTGACCTTGACCCAACAACTGATCGGCTTCCCCCGGCACCTGTCCCAGCACCCCGGCGGTTTCGTGATTTCCGAACACCCGCTGGACACCCTGGTGCCGGTGGAAAATGCGGCCATGGCCGAGCGCACCATCATCCAGTGGGACAAGGACGACCTCGACGCCGTGGGCCTGCTCAAGGTGGACATCCTCGCGCTGGGCATGCTCAGTGCGATTCGCCGCTGCTTCGACCTGCTGCGCCGCCATCGCAACCAGGACCTGAGCCTGGCTTCGGTGCCCAAGGAAGATGCGGCAACCTACGCGATGATCAGCAAGGCCGACACTATCGGCGTGTTCCAGATTGAGTCGCGGGCGCAGATGTCGATGTTGCCCCGCCTGCGACCGGAAAAATTCTACGACCTGGTCATTGAGGTCGCCATCGTGCGGCCGGGGCCCATCCAGGGTGGCATGGTGCATCCGTACCTGCGGCGGCGGAACAAGGAGGAAGAAACCACCTACCCATCGCCGGAACTCAAGTCCGTACTGGAACGAACCCTGGGCATCCCGCTGTTCCAGGAACAGGTCATGCAGATCGCTATGGTCGCCGCCGATTACACACCCGGCGAAGCCGACCAACTGCGCCGTTCCATGGCCGCCTGGAAACGCCACGGCGGCCTCGAACCCCATCAGCAACGCCTGCGCACCGGCATGCTGAAAAACGGCTACAGCGAAGCCTTCGCCGCGCAGATCTTCGAGCAGATCAAGGGCTTTGGCAGCTACGGTTTTCCCGAGTCCCACGCCGCCAGTTTCGCCTTGCTGACCTATGCCAGTTGCTGGCTCAAATGCCATGAACCGGCAGCGTTCGCCTGCGCCCTGATCAACAGCTGGCCCATGGGTTTCTACAGCCCCGACCAGATCCTGCAGGACGCCCGTCGTCATCATTTGCAGATCCGCCCGGTGGATGTGCAGGCCAGTGACTGGGATTGCAGCCTTGAGCCGATCGAAGGCCAGCAACCGGCGATTCGCATGGGCTTGCGCATGATCTCCGGGTTTCGCGAAGAGGCCGGCCGGCGTATCGAAGCGGCGCGCCAGGCCCGGGCGTTTTTTGATATTGCCGACTTGGGCGAGCGTGCCCAATTGGACACTCGCGCCCAGGAACTGCTGGCGGATGCCGGTGCCTTGCGCGGCCTG
>NZ_JACARK010001411.1:0-657 GCF_013386655.1 Pseudomonas sp. K5002
ATGGCTGAGACGGTTGGCGCGCCGGTCCAGCTCGGCGTAACTCAGTACGCCTGCGCGGTCGCGGATTGCCGGTTGGTCCGGAGCGGCAACGACCTGTTGCTCAAAACGCTGATGCAAGCACGCCTCAGGAACGGCGAGTGACACACCGCGCCCCAGGGCTTGCAGGTGCTGGCGTTCGTCAGCGCCCAGCCAATCGAGTTCGCCCACACGGCGTTGGGGTTGCGCGGCCATGGCCAGCAGTACGTTGCGCAATTGTGCCGACAGCAGCGCGATCTCGGCGTCACTGAAACGGCTGCGGTTGTAGCTGAACAGGTAGTGCAGTTGTTCGCCCGGCACCACGATCAGTGACAGCGGAAAATGGTTGCGCCCCTGGGTCAGGACCAGGCCATCGGTGGCCTGCTCACGGTTCGGGTCGGCGAAGCTCAAGCCGTTGGCGTCCTGATTGAGCGCATCGGTGACCGGGAAGTTTTCGAACACCAGGATCGAATCGAACAGCGCCTGTTCGGCCGCTATCTTACTCATCGACTTGAGTTTGCCCAGGGGCAGGTAGGCGTGGTGGCGCAGGTCGCTGTTGGCTTGCTGCAACTGTTGCAGCCAGTCCACCAGTGCCGGGCCGTCGGCCCATTGCACGCGCAGGGGCAGGGTGTTGATGAACAG
>NZ_JACARK010001412.1:0-1011 GCF_013386655.1 Pseudomonas sp. K5002
CGCTCGGCGGCTTCGTCGGTACCGTCGCAGACAATCACCATGCCCGAGTGCTGGGAGAAGCCCATGCCGACGCCGCCGCCGTGGTGCAACGAAACCCAGGTCGCGCCGCTGGCGGTGTTGAGCAAGGCGTTGAGCAGTGGCCAGTCGGACACGGCGTCGGAACCGTCCTGCATCGATTCGGTTTCACGGTTGGGGCTGGCCACCGAGCCGGAGTCCAGGTGGTCGCGGCCGATCACGATGGGTGCCGACAGCTCGCCGCTGCGCACCATTTCGTTGAATGCCAGGCCGAGCTTGGCGCGCTGGCCCAGGCCAACCCAGCAGATACGCGCCGGCAGGCCCTGGAAGCTGATGCGCTCGCGGGCCATGTCCAGCCAGTTGTGCAGGTGCGCGTCGTCCGGGATCAGCTCTTTAACTTTGGCGTCGGTCTTGTAGATGTCTTGCGGGTCGCCGGACAGTGCCGCCCAACGGAACGGGCCGATGCCACGGCAGAACAGCGGACGGATGTAAGCCGGGACGAAACCCGGGAAGTCGAAGGCGTTTTCCACGCCCACTTCTTGCGCCATCTGACGGATGTTGTTGCCGTAGTCGAACGTCGGGATGCCTTGTTTCTGGAACTCGAGCATGGCCTTGACGTGCACGGCCATCGACTGCTTGGCGGCCTTGATCACTTCGGCCGGTTCGGTCTTGGCGCGGGCGCGGTATTCGTCCCAGGTCCAGCCGGCGGGCAGGTAGCCGTTGAGCGGGTCGTGGGCGCTGGTCTGGTCGGTGACCATGTCCGGGCGCACGCCACGCTTGACCAGTTCCGGAAGGATTTCAGCGGCGTTGCCCAGCAACGCGATGGAGATCGCCTGGCCGGCCTTGGTGTATTTGTCGATGCGCGCCAGGGCGTCGTCGAGGTCGGTGGCTTGTTCGTCGACGTAGCGGCTGCTCAGGCGGAAGTCGATGCTGACCTGCTGGCATTCGATGTTCAGCGAGCAGGCACCGGCCAGGGTCGCGGCCAGTGGCTGGGCG
>NZ_JACARK010001413.1:0-244 GCF_013386655.1 Pseudomonas sp. K5002
AGTTTTCCACCACCAGCGCCATGGCGGCGGCGGCTTTGCCGGCGCCGATCACGATGACACGGCCGCTGCGGTCGGCGGGCAGATAGGGTTCGAGGACTTGCCGGGGGTGGGCGGCGTCGATGGCTGTGGCAAACAGCTCGCGAAGCAGGTGTTGCGGATCGACCGACATAAGCGGGCTCCCGGGGATTCTTGTTATTAGGGGTGCATCAAATTCGATGTGAAATGCGGTCAAAAATGTGGGAGC
>NZ_JACARK010001413.1:249-1039 GCF_013386655.1 Pseudomonas sp. K5002
CTCCCACATTCGATCGCATTTCAACGGGCGTTATTTATCGCGAATCGAAAAATTCGCCATATGTTCCAGGCCCTTGATCAGCGCCGAGTGGTCCCAGTTCCCGCCACCGATGGCGGTGCAGGTGCTGAACACCTGCTGCGTGCCGGCGGTGTTCGGCAGGTTGATCCCCAGCTCCTTGGCACCGGCCAGGGCCAGGTTCAGATCCTTCTGGTGCAGGTTGATGCGGAAGCCCGGATCGAAGGTGCCCTTGATCATGCGCTCGCCATGCACTTCGAGGATTTTCGACGAAGCAAAACCCCCCATCAGTGCTTCACGCACCTTGGCCGGGTCGGCGCCGTTCTTCGAGGCGAACAGCAGCGCTTCCGCCACCGCCTGGATGTTCAACGCAACGATGATCTGGTTGGCCACCTTGGCGGTCTGGCCATCGCCATTGCCGCCCACCAGGGTGATGTTCTTGCCCATGGCCTGGAACAGCGGCAGGGCGCGTTCGAAGGTGTGCGGGTCGCCGCCGATCATGATGCTCAGGGTGCCGGCCTTGGCACCGACTTCACCACCGGACACCGGGGCGTCGAGGTAACGTGCGCCGGTCTCGTTGATCTTCGCGGCGAAGGCCTTGGTGGCGGTGGGCGAGATCGAACTCATGTCGATCACCACTTTGTTCGGCCCAAGACCTGCGGCAACGCCGTCGGCGCGGAACAGCACATCGTCGACCTGCGGGGTGTCGGGCACCATGACGATGATGAATTCGGCTTCCTGGGCCACTTGCTGCGGGTTGGCCAGGGCCACCGCA
>NZ_JACARK010001414.1:0-968 GCF_013386655.1 Pseudomonas sp. K5002
CGACGGTGCCGAAGGCGCTCTTGGCCCAGGCGGGTGGGTCGAGCAGTACCAGATCGTATTGACGCTGCTCCAGGCGCGGGTAACTCGGCAGCTTCTGCCCCCGACGCTGGCTGATGGGCAGGCCGGCCAGCTGGCGGATTGCCGGGAAGTAGTCGGACTGGATGAATTCCATCGTCGGCAATTGCGGGTTGAGTTGACCGTTTTCGCGACCGACCGCCAGGTTGCCCTCGGCAAAGTCCAGGTTGCACACCTCACGAGCGCCACCGGCAGCAGCACTCAGGCCTACGCCGCAGGTGTAGGCAAACAGGTTCAGCACGCTTTTGCCGGCGCTGTTTGCCTTGACCCAGCCGCGGGTGTTGCGCAGGTCCAGGAACAACAGCGGGTCTTGCCCGGCATGGCGGCCGCGCACGCGGTAATTGAGGCCCCATTCGTGGCCGACCAGGTCTTCCAGGGCTGCGGGCTCGGCGCGGTACACCGTGTCTTCACGGTCGATGCGCGAGTTGCCCCGGGAGCGGTCGTTGTAGACCAGCAGCAGTTCAAGCCCCAGGTGCTGGTTGATTGCTTGATGCAGGTGCAACAGGTCGTCGCTTTCCAGCGACTGGTGAAAACTCTGCACCAGCAGTTGCGGGCCGTAGCGGTCGATTGTCAGGCCGCCGGCGCCTTCCTGGCTGCCGTGGAACAGGCGATAGCAATCGGTACCTTGTGCATGCAACTCGGCGAGCAGGTCCTGGCGATGATCGAGGGCGGCGCGCAGCGCCTGATTCAAGGAAGACATAGTGCGCGCCTTGCAGAGTAATTGGGGCGCGGGAGTTTAACAGTTATGGCTCCAGCAGGCCCATTCGCCTGTGGGCCCGCTGCACCGAACCATTGCGCATGGCCCAGCGCAACAACGGCGCGCTGCGCCTGACCCCGGCACGAATCATCTGGCGCTGGATCGGGCTTTGCTTCTGCCCGAGCATGTCGCTGGC
>NZ_JACARK010001415.1:0-1526 GCF_013386655.1 Pseudomonas sp. K5002
GGTGGCGGCGGTGTGCGTCGCCACCACAGCCTCCACCGTGGTGGTTGCCCAGGCGGACGGCCAACCCCTGGCCCCGGCGTTGTTATGGATGGATTGCCGCGCCGCTGCCGAGTCGGCGCGCACGGCCCACATCAGCCACCCGATGATGAACCAGGGCGGTGACGCGGTGGAATGGCTGGTGCCCAAGGCCATGTGGCTGGCCGAGCACGAGCCTCAGGTTTACCAGCGCGCCGAGCGTATTTGCGAGGCCGTGGACTGGATCAACTTTCAGTTGACCGGGCGCTGGGTCGCCTCCCAATTGAATGCCAGTTGCAAGTGGAATTACGACACCCTGCAGCAGCGTTTTCCGGTGGAGTTGTACGCCGAACTGGGCGTGCCTGAACTGGCGCAAAAACTCCCTCAGGAAGTGATCAAGGTCGGTGGCCGGATCGGCCCATTGAGCGCCGATGCCGCCAATCATCTGGGCCTGAGCCGCGACACCCTGGTGGCCCAGGGCGGAATCGACGCCCACATGGCAATGCTCAGTGCCGGCACCACTGGCGCCGGCGAGCTGTTGTTTATCGGTGGTACCTCGGTGGTGCAACTGATGCACACCCCGCAACGCATCGACGTACCGGGCATCTGGGGCCCGTACCCCGGCGCCTTGCTCGACGGCCAATGGTTGATGGAAGGCGGGCAAGTCTCCGCCGGTTCGATCCTCAACTGGCTGGCGCAAAAGATGTTCGGCCTCGACGATGCCGGGCACCAGCGCCTGATCCGCCAGGCCGCAGAGCTGCAGCCCGGCTCCACCGGCTTGCTGGTGCTCGATTACTGGATGGGCAACCGCACACCGTACCGCTCACCGGACATGCGCGGCGCGATCATGGGCCTGTCGCTGAACCATGACCGGCATGACCTGTACCGCGCCTCGGTGGAAGCGATTGCCCTGGGCTCGGCGAACATCTTTCACACCTGGCGCTCCGAGGGCATCGAGATCACCCGGGTGGTCGCCGCCGGTGGTTTCCAGAAGAACCCGTTATGGTTGCAGGCCACGGTGGATGCCACCGGTGTGCCGTTCGAAATGGTGCCCCACGACAACCTCACCCTGATCGGCACCGCCGCCGCTGCCGCCTGCGCCCTCGGCGAGTTCGGCACCTTGCAGGAAGCCGCTACCGACTTCACCACCATCGGCCGGCTGATCGAGCCCGACCCTTACGCCCACGAGCAATACATCGAGCTGTTGGGCCGCTATCGCGCCGCCACCGACAGCGTCGCGCCCATCAGTTGCAAGCCACCGGCGAACCGCACGCTCGGCGTAAGGCCGGCAGCATGAGCGCCCATCCTGAAGAAACGTTTGCCACGCGGTTGTCGGCCGATTCCCAGCGTGATGACTTGATGGTCCAGGTGGCCAAGCTGTATTACGACCTGGAAAAGACCCAAAGCGATATCTCCCGGGAGACCGGCCTGACCCGCTGGCAAGTCAGCCGCTTGCTGCGCGAGGCGCGGGATTGCGGGGTGGTGCGCATCGATATCGTCGCCCGCTCGGC
>NZ_JACARK010000144.1:0-3280 GCF_013386655.1 Pseudomonas sp. K5002
AGGCCGTCGCTGCGGCCGCCGCACGTGCCGGGCTGGGGATACAGGCCGTGTCGGGCTGGAGCATCGAGCCCGGCGGTCAGCAAGGCCTGTTGATGGGCTTCACCAACCTGGCGACTCGCCAGCAAGCAGTGCAAGCGGCGCTGGTGTTGCGCGAGGTCATCGACGGCGCTTTATGAACACCGGTTGAACATCTTCATTCGCCACATCGGCCCCGAGCTTCTACCCTGAAGGCATAGCCCTCAGGACGCCAAGCGCTCATGTACAAAGACCTGAAGTTCCCGGTTCTGATCGTACACCGCGACATCAAGGCCGACACCGTTGCCGGCGACCGCGTCCGGGGCATCGCCCGGGAGCTTGAGCAGGAGGGCTTCAGTATCTTTTCGGCGGTGGACTACGCCGAGGGTCGCCTGGTGGCTTCGACCCATCACGGCCTGGCCTGCATGCTGATTGCCGCCGAGGGCGCCGGGGAAAATACCCATTTGATGCAAAACATGGTGGAGCTGATCCGCCTGGCGCGGGTGCGGGCGCCAAACCTGCCGATCTTCGCCCTCGGTGAGCAGGTCACCCTGGAAAACGCCCCGGCCGATGCCATGAGCGAGCTGAACCAGTTGCGGGGCATTCTTTATCTGTTTGAAGACACCGTGCCGTTTCTTGCCCGGCAAGTGGCCCGTGCGGCCCGCGCCTACCTGGATGGCCTGTTGCCGCCATTCTTCAAGGCCCTGGTGCAGCACACGGCGGATTCCAATTATTCCTG
Organism: Pseudomonas sp. K5002; assembly: GCF_013386655.1. NCBI lineage: Bacteria > Pseudomonadati > Pseudomonadota > Gammaproteobacteria > Pseudomonadales > Pseudomonadaceae > Pseudomonas > Pseudomonas sp. K5002. Next base: position 755 of record NZ_JACARK010000144.1, read on the forward strand.
GCACACCCCCGGTCATGGCGGCGGCGTGGCCTATCGCAAAAGCCCGGTGGGGCAGGCGTTTCATCAGTTCTTCGGGGAAAATACCCTGCGTTCGGACTTGTCGGTGTCGGTGCCGGAGCTCGGCTCGCTGCTGGACCACACCGGCCCGTTGGCCGAAGCCGAGGCGCGGGCAGCGCGCAACTTCGGCGCCGATCACACCTACTTCGTGATCAATGGCACTTCCACCGCCAACAAGATCGTCTGGCACTCGATGGTGGGCCGGGATGACCTGGTGCTGGTGGACCGCAACTGTCACAAGTCGGTGTTGCATTCGATCATCATGACCGGCGCCATCCCGCTGTACCTGTGCCCGGAGCGCAATGAACTGGGGATCATCGGGCCGATTCCCCTGAGCGAGTTCAGCCCCGAGTCGATCCGCGCCAAGATCGACGCCAGCCCGCTGACCCGAGGCCGACCGGCCAGGGTCAAGCTGGCGGTGGTCACCAACTCCACCTATGACGGCCTGTGCTACAACGCCGAGCTGATCAAGCAGCAACTGGGCAACAGCGTCGAGGTGCTGCACTTCGACGAAGCCTGGTACGCCTACGCGGCGTTTCATGAGTTCTTCGCCGGGCGCTACGGCATGGGCACCTCGCGCACGCCCGAGAGCCCGCTGGTGTTCACCACGCACTCCACGCACAAGCTGCTGGCGGCGTTCAGCCAGGCGTCGATGATCCATGTGCAGGATGGCGGCGTGCGCAAGCTGGACCGCGACCGCTTCAACGAAGCGTTCATGATGCATATTTCCACCTCGCCGCAGTACAGCATCATCGCCTCCCTGGATGTGGCGTCCGCAATGATGGAAGGGCCGGCGGGGCGTTCCTTGCTGCAGGAGATGTTTGACGAAGCCCTGAGCTTCCGACGTGCCCTGGCCAACCTGCGCCAGCATATCGCCGCTGAAGACTGGTGGTTTTCCATCTGGCAGCCGCCGCTGGTGGCGGGCATTGACCGGGTGGTGACGGCGGACTGGTTGCTGCAACCCCAGGCCGACTGGCATGGCTTTGGCGATATCGCCGAAGACTACGTGCTGCTGGACCCGATAAAAGTCACCCTGGTGATGCCTGGCCTGAACGCCGGCGGGGCTTTGAGCGAGTGCGGAATTCCCGCAGCGGTGGTCAGTAAATTCCTCTGGGAACGTGGGCTGGTGGTGGAAAAGACCGGGCTGTATTCGTTCCTCGTGCTGTTTTCCATGGGCATCACCAAAGGCAAGTGGAGTACCCTGCTCACCGAACTGCTGGAATTCAAGCGCAGTTATGACGCCAACGTGAGCCTTGCTGTGTGTTTGCCATCGGTGTTTCAGCAGGGCCCGGCGCGGTATCAGGGATTGGGTTTGAAGGATCTGTGCGACCAGTTGCACAGCTGTTACCGCAGCAATGCCACGGCCAAGCACCTGAAGCGGATGTACACGGTACTGCCGGAAATCGCCATGAAACCGGCCGACGCCTACGACCTGTTGGTCAAGGGCGAAGTCGAGGCGGTGTCCATCGACGCTTTGCCAGGTCGGGTCGCAGCGGTCATGCTGGTGCCTTACCCGCCGGGCATTCCGTTGATCATGCCGGGTGAGCGCTTTACCGAATCGACTCGCTCGATCATTGATTACCTGGCGTTTGCCAGGACGTTCGATAGCAGTTTCCCCGGCTTTGTTGCCGATGTTCATGGACTGCAACACGAAGATGACGGCAGTGGTCGTTGTTACACCGTCGACTGCATCAAGGGTTAAGGATGTTTATGCAAGCTGTAATGAACCCGAAGTACCCGGGCCTCAGTGTCCGGGTGGCTGACGAAGGATTTGACGCCTACGTGTGGGGGAACGACTTCAGCTTTGAAGTCAACGCCTACGGCAAGCCGGAAATGGGCAAGCGCGTCGACCAGTGGGCGGTGGAGCGTATCGTGCCATACCGCAAATGCTACGGCATCGACCCCGAGGAGTTCGCCAGCTTCCGTGACGCGGCCGACAGTGCGGTGTTCATGGCCTACCTCGATGACCGGCCCGTGGGGCATATCGTGGTCAGCACCAACTGGAACGGCTTTGCCCACGTGGATGAACTGGCGGTGGTCTTGCCCGCGCGGCGCCACGGGGTGGCCAAGGCATTGCTGGACGTGGCGCAGTTCTGGAGCCGCAAGAAGAACCTGCCGGGGATGATGCTGGAGACCCAGAACAACAACCTCGGTGCCTGCCGGCTGTATGAGCGCTGCGGGTATGTGATGGGCGGAATCGACCACCTGCGCTATCGCGGGATTGATCCGCAGACGCGCGAAGTGGCGATTTTCTGGTATCGGTTGTTCAAGACAGAATTGGAAGCAGTCTGAGCTGCACCGATCGACTGTGGGAGCCGTCGAGCCCCAGCGAGGCCGCGATAGCGGTAGGTCAGGCAACCTCTTTATCGACTGTGCCGCCGCCTGAGCAGCCTAGCGGCGGCTCGGCAGCGCGATAATTCGATGTGGGCAACTCAAGGAGGTGCGACCGAACACACAGCTCCCAGACGT
>NZ_JACARK010001416.1:0-575 GCF_013386655.1 Pseudomonas sp. K5002
GCCCGCCATGCAGCGCCGACCGCTGCACATGATCATCGCCAAGGGCCCCGGCCTGAAGCCGCTGTACGCCCACTGCCTGGGGGGCGGCACCAAGCCGCGCATCACCGTGACCACGCATCCCGCCGCCGACGGCAATTGGGTGTGGTACCTGGGCGGCGATATCGCCGAAGCCGAAGGTGTGGCCCGCACCCCGGAGCAACAGATCGCCACCGCCCAAAAAGAGCTGGGGCAGTTGCTGCCCTGGATCGACATGACCCAGACCCAATGGGCCACCTTGCGCGTCGACCGCGCCGAACCATTGCAATCAGGCCTGACCCGCCCGGACAACGCGTTCCTCGCCGAACAGGATCGCCTGTTGGTGGGCTGGCCGACCAAGCTGGCATTGGCACCGGATTTCGCCGATCGAGTGATCAACGCACTGGAACGTGACGGCATCAAGCCCGGAACTACCGAAAAACTGCCCGAGCTGCCGAAACCCGCCATCGCCCAACCCGCCTGGGAGCAACTGCTGCCATGACCCTGCCGACTCTGCACGACCTCCACCGCCCGCTGGGCAGCACCGGCCTGCTGGTCTC
>NZ_JACARK010001417.1:0-635 GCF_013386655.1 Pseudomonas sp. K5002
GGCGACGCCCAACTGCTGCCCTGCCCGCTGCCGGGCACCGAGTTGTCGCTGTGGTTACTGGACGCCGACAACATGGACCGCGCCTTCAGCCCCGAAGAAACCCGGCGCATCCTGCATGAGCCGCCGTACTGGAGCTTTTGCTGGGCCAGTGGCCTGGCGCTGGCGCGATACCTGGCGGCCAACCCCGAGTGGGTCGAGGGTAAGCGGGTGCTGGATTTCGGCGCAGGTTCGGGTGTTGCCGGGATTGCCGCGGTAAAGGCCGGAGCGCTGGAAGTGGTGGCGTGCGACCTGGATCCGCTGGCCCTGGCTGCCTGCCGGGCGAATGCCGAACTCAACGGCGTAACACTGGGCTATTCAGAAGACTTCTTCACCGAAGCCGACCGGTTTGACCTGATCCTGGTCGCCGATGTGCTGTACGACCGGGCGAACCTGCCGCTGCTGGATCAATTCCTGACACGCGGCCGCGAAGCGCTGGTCGCCGATTCCCGGGTTCGGGACTTCCAGCACCCGGAGTATCAGCGCCTGGGTATCCTCGACGCCCTGACACTGCCCGACCTGGCCGAGCCGTGGGAGTTTCGCAAGGTGAGCCTGTACCATTCGCAGCGCGCTTGAGAGCATCGCGGGCAAGCCCGCTC
>NZ_JACARK010001417.1:645-1166 GCF_013386655.1 Pseudomonas sp. K5002
CTGGCTTGCCTGCGATTGCGATCCTGAGACCGCCCCGCTTTCAGCTAACCCCACCAACCCTTATAGTTGCCCCATCCCCTGCTTTCTTCGAGATTCCCCATGAGTGAGCCCACGCCGTACATCTTCGATGCCACCACCGCCACCTTCGATCAGGCGGTGATCCAGAACTCCTTCGAAAAACCCGTGCTGGTGGATTTCTGGGCCGAGTGGTGCGCGCCGTGCAAGGCGTTGATGCCGATGCTCGCGCAGATTGCCGAGAGTTATCAGGGTGAGTTGCTGCTGGCCAAGGTCGATTGCGATGCCGAGCCGGACGTGGTCTCGCGCTTTGGCATTCGCAGCCTGCCTACCGTGGTGCTGTTCAAGGATGGCCAGCCAGTGGATGGGTTTGCCGGTGCGCAGCCTGAATCCGCCGTGCGCGCGATGCTGGAGCCCCATGTGCAGATGCCACCACCGGCGGCTGCCGATCCACTGGAGCAGGCCCAGGCGCTGTTTGCCGAAGGCCGTATCACCGACGCCGAGGC
>NZ_JACARK010001418.1:0-1348 GCF_013386655.1 Pseudomonas sp. K5002
CGGCTTGCCGGTGGCCGGGTCAGGTGCGCCGGCCTTGAGCATCTCGAAGAAGGCCTCGGGCGTGCCCACCGGGAACACCGGCATGCTGTTCATCCCGGTGCGCCATTGCTGGCCGTTGGCCAAGTTGAACTGCAAGGCAAAACTGCGGATCGGCACGCTGCTGTCCGGCGCATACGGGTTGCCGCTGGGCAGCGCAAAACGCCCGATAACCGGGGTGCGCGCCTCGCTGAATACCTGGGCACTGGAGTACTGGCGCGCTTCGGGGCTGCTCTCGAAATAACCGGCCACGCACACGCCCTTGGCATGGTTACGCCGGTAGCCAGGGTGCAAGCCGTTGTTGGTTTCCAAGGCATTGACCAGGGTTTTGGGACGCAACCGCTGTGGGTCGAGGCTTCCGTTAACGTAGGCAAACGCCCCGGCCACGACGGCAACCACCACGCCGATGCTGGCCAACCGAATTATCAGGCTTGCGGTGCTCAACGGCGGACGGGGCGGTGATGAGTGATCTACCATGAAATAACTCCAGGGCCCAAGGCCTTGAGTGGGTGAAACATAAGGTCGGAACACTTGGGACGAACGCCAGCGCACTCTATTCCCTGGCCTGCTGTTTATTTTTATTGGCCTGGAATAACCTTCAACGCCGGACGTCTTCCTAGTCCCAGCGTAGTGACTAGCCAGAATCCCATGCACGAACTCGACGAACAGTTACGTGAACTCATCCCCAGGTTGCGGCGTTTTGCCGTGTCCCTGACGCGTAACACCAGCAGCGCCGACGACCTGGTGCAGGCGAGCCTTGAGCGCGCGATCATCAGTTGGGCCGACAAACGCCTCGAAGGCGACTTGCGCGCCTGGCTGTTCTCGATCCTCTACCGGCAGTTCCTCGACGCCCATCGGCGCTCCCGGCGGTACACACGCATGCTCGAATTTTTCACCGGCCGCGATGATTCGCAGCCGTCGGTCGAGCGCACCGTCATCGCGCAATCGACCCTGCAAGCCTTCGACAAATTGAACACCGAACAGCGCGCCCTGCTGCTGTGGGTCTCGGTGGAAGGCTTGAGCTACAAAGAAGTCGCCGACATCCTCGAGGTGCCCGTGGGCACCGTGATGTCTCGCCTGTCGCGCGCGCGCCAGGCCCTGCGCCAGCTCAGCGACGGCGAAATCACCAGCCCTGCCCTGCGGATACTCAAATGATCAGCCTGCCTCCCAGCGAACGCGATTTGCATGCCTACGTCGATCACCAGCTCCTGGACGCCGACCGCCGCCAGCTCGAAACCTGGCTGGCGGCCCACCCGGACGTCGCCGCCCAGGTGCACGCCTGGCAACAGGACGCGCAGCACCTGCGGGCATC
>NZ_JACARK010001419.1:0-1125 GCF_013386655.1 Pseudomonas sp. K5002
TCGGCCACCACCGCAAAACCCCGGCCTTGTTCGCCGGCCCGGGCGGCTTCGATGGCCGCGTTGAGTGCCAGCAGGTTGGTCTGGCCGGCGATGGCGCCGATCACGCCGAGGGTTTCGGTGATGCGGGCGGCATCCTGGCGCATGTTTTCCACGGTGTGGGTGGCGCTGGAGACCTCGCCGATCAACGCGCTGACGCTGCGGGAAGCTTCGCCGACCACCACCCGCGAACGGTCGGCGTGCTCATTGGCGCGCTGGGTGAACGCAGCCGTTTCGGCGGCGTTCTCGGCCACGGTGTCGGCGGTGGAACTCATCTCGGTGATGGCCGTGACGGTCTGGTCGGTTTCCGAGGCATGGCGCACCAGGATCTGGTTGGTCTGGGCCGACGTCTGCTGCAATTGCGCCAGGCTCGACGACATGGCGCCGGTGGCCAGGGTCACTTCTCCGATCATGTTTTGCAGGTAGACGATAAAGCGGTTCACCGAATGGCCAATCGCCCCCAGTTCATCCTCGGCGCGAATGGTGATGCGCCGGGTCAGGTCGGCATCGCCGTTGGACAGTGCGTCGATATTGGTCTTCAGCGCGGTCATCCGGTGCACCAGCTGGCGGATGGCGTACACCGCCAACAGCACCAACAGCAGGATCATCGGGATTTGCAGCATCGCCAATGTGCCCAGTACGTCATCACGTTGGGCGGTGATCAGCGAGGTCGGCAGCGCAGTAGCGAGGAACCACGGCGTGCCCTCGATCGGGCGCATGAAGAACGTGCTGGCCACGCCCTGGTTGTCGAACTCGCTGCGTTGCAGGGTTTGATCACGATGAGCCAGGCCGGCGCTGACCTGGGCGGCAAAGGCCGAGGTGCCGGCCAATTCGCTGATGTTCTTCAACACCACGGGGCCGCTGATGCGCGTGCTGTTGCTGATGATCTTGCCGTCGCCTTCGACGATCAGCATTTGCCCGCCGAGGTCTTTTTCCTTGCTGGCCACCAGGTCGTTGAAGAAGCCCAGGGTCACGTCGATGGTGGCGACGCCATAGGCTGCGCCGTCACGCTGGATCGCCATCGCGCAGTTGGTGCGTGGCTCCTGGCTGGCGTCATCCTTGTAGGCCGCCGCCCAGGCGCACTGGCCG
>NZ_JACARK010001420.1:0-686 GCF_013386655.1 Pseudomonas sp. K5002
GATCAGCCCGCGCCCGCTGCGCAGCGAACCCGGCGAGCCCCTGTCCAGCCGCGCGCCGCGGGTGCTGTGTGTCGACGACAACCCGGCCAACCTACTGCTGGTGCAAACCCTGCTGGAAGACATGGGCGCCAAGGTCCAGGCGGTGGAAAGCGGTTACTCGGCCATCGAGGCAGTGAAGCAGGAAGCCTTCGACCTGGTGCTGATGGACGTGCAGATGCCGGGGATGGACGGTCGCCAGAGCACCGAGGCAATCCGCACGTGGGAAAGCGAACGCCATGGCACACCGCTGCCCATCGTCGCGCTGACGGCCCATGCGATGGCCAACGAAAAACGCGCCCTGCTGCAAAGCGGCATGGATGATTACCTGACCAAACCCATCAGCGAACGGCAACTGGCCCAGGTGGTGTTGAAATGGACCGGGCTGGCCCTGCGCAACCAGGGCCCGGACCGTGGCACCGAAAGTTTCGGGCATGCCACGCAATTGCCGGTGCTGGACCATGAAGAAGGTTTGCGCCTGGCGGCCGGCAAGGCGGATCTGGCGGCAGACATGCTCGCGATGCTGCTGGCCTCGCTGGAAGCGGACCGTGAAGCGATTCGCGTCGCCCGTGACGCCAATGACCGCAACGCACTGATCGAACGGGTGCACCGCCTGCACGGCGCCACCCGGTATTGCGGCGTGCCGCAAC
>NZ_JACARK010001421.1:0-972 GCF_013386655.1 Pseudomonas sp. K5002
GGGTGATACCGGGGGCGTATTTGACCAGGTCATAGGCGCTGCGGATCGAGTCGTTGGCCAACTGCTCGGCGTTGATCTGCACCACCGAACGCGGCGTGTCGAGGACCTTGGTCTCCGTGCCGCCGTACACCGACGTCGGCGGGCGGGTGGGCAGGGCATCATCATCGGACTGGCTGGCACTGGCCTGCACGGTCACGGTTTGCAGTTGGGTATCGGCGGCAAACGCCTGGATTGGCAGGCTTGCGGCCAGCAGCAGAGGTAAACGCAAGGCGATAGCGTGCATGGCAGAAATGCCCCATAAAAAACAATGAAGAGCGCACGGTCCCTTGTAGGATCCGGCTTGCCGGCGATGAGGCCCTTGGGCCCTGCGCCGGTCGACCGGGCGCCATCGCCGGCAAGCCGACTCCTACAGGGCGATGCGGTGTAAGTGGGTCAGGCCGTGTCTTTGAGCCAGAGCTTTTCAAAGCGCCAGGTGCTGAACAGCGACTCTTCCGACTGCGCCCCGCCGACGCGGGTGGAAACGCTGTCGAGCAAGTCGGCGTAGCCCCAGATCAGCATCCCGCCGCGCTCGTACTGGATCTGCTGGACCTGATGCACCAGGGCCTTGCGTTTTTCCAGGTCGGGCTGGGCCATGGCGTCCAGGAACAGCTCGCTGAATTGCGGGTCGTTGAAGTGGGTCTTGTTGGACACCGCAAACGGCGCGTCGGTATGGATCGCACTGGCCAGGAACGGCGCGCCGATGCTGCCGCCGGTGCTCAGGGTCCAGTCGTTTTTCAACGGGCCCTGGAAAGTCGCCAGGTCCACCTGCTTGACCTTCAGGGTCACGCCAATGCGCTTGGCCTGCTCGGCCAGCACCAGCGCCGAACTCAAGCCAGGCCCCGGAGTGGTGATCAATTCCACCTCGAGGTTTTCCTGGCCGGCGTCCTTGAGCAGTTGCGCCGCCCGTTGCGGGTCGTAGGGGCGTGGCCCGAG
>NZ_JACARK010001422.1:0-1175 GCF_013386655.1 Pseudomonas sp. K5002
GCTGGACGGGCGCACCGTCACCACCCACTGGGGCGACGCTGCCGATCTGGCCAGCTTGTGCCCATCGGCCCAGGTCGAAGCCGACCGCCTCTATGTGCAGGACGGCAACCTCTACACCTCGGCCGGGGTGACGGCGGGCATCGACCTGTCGCTGTACCTGCTGGCCCAGGACCACGGCCCGGAAGTCGCCCTCAGCGTGGCCAAGCGCCTGGTGGTGTTCACCCAGCGTTCCGGCGGGCAGTCGCAGTTCAGCCCGTTCCTGACACCCCACGCGCAAGCCACCTCGGCGGTGGCGCTGGTGCAGCTGTATGTATTGGCCAACCTGACGGGCGACCTGACCATCGCCGACCTGGCCAAAGCCGCCAACATGAGCGCGCGCAACTTCTCGCGGGTATTTGCCCGGGAGGCGCAGATCACTCCGGCGGAGTTCGTCGAGCGGGCGCGGGTGGATGCGGCGCGGGTGATGCTCGAAAGCACCCACGCACCGCTCAAGACCGTGGCGTATCAATGCGGCTTTCGCGATGCCCAGCACATGCGCAGTGTGTTCAATCGCCGGCTGGGCGTGACGCCGCAACAATTCCGGCTTAACTTTGCGGCGCCGGTTTGAGCGTGTCATAGGCTTCCAGGGCGCGCAGCGAGTAGATATACGCCGCGCCGGCATTCAGCGAGATCGCGGTGGCCAGGGTCGCGGCCACTTCTTCGCGGGTGGCGCCGGCCTTGATCGCCGCGTCGGCATGCACCCCGATGCAGCCGTCACAGCGGGTGGTGATGGCCACGGCGATGGAAATCAGCTCACGGGTCTTGGCATCCAGGACGTCATTTTCCTCGGCTGCTTCCCCCAGCGCCATGTAGGCTTTGACCATCTTCGGGTTGCTCTTGCCCAGCGTGCCAAAGGCTTTCTTCACGGTAGGCAGCAAGTCGGACCAGTTATTGAACATCGTGTTAACTCCTGAACGGGTTGGGTGTGAAGCCAGTGTGCGCGGTTCAGGTTTGGCGCTTTTGTTCGATCCACTCACCTTTTTGACCGATGCTCGCAAATGAACTCCATCGACACCCTCATCGCGTTGGCCAACCTGCAGGGCAGCCTGGACCTGCGTTGCCAGTTCCAGGGCGCCTGGGCCATGGACCACGAGCCCGAGCCGCTGGGCGTGGCGCCGTATCACATTGTGCTGACG
>NZ_JACARK010001423.1:0-1085 GCF_013386655.1 Pseudomonas sp. K5002
CGCGGTAGACCAGGAACTCGGCGGAATCGAACGCCTGCTCCAACTGGTCCCGGCGGTCGCCACCCGGGCGCTGCTCCAGGTCCTCGGCGCCGAGGACCTCGAGCAACGTTGCTTCGAGATGGCCGCCGCGGCCCGCGGGCTGGGCGTGAATCTGTTCCTGGCGCCCATCGTGGACGTGGTCACCGGCGTCAATCCATGGCTGCACAACCGGCACCTGGGCGCGGATCCAGTGGAAGTCAGCCGAGTGTCCTGCGCGTTTATCCGCGGGGTGCAGCGCGCGGGTGTGATCGCCACTGCCAAGCACTTCCCCGGGCACTACATCACCGAGCACGATCCGGCCATTGCCGAAGCCACCGTGCCGGGGCCGCTGGAATTGCTGCATGACAATCTTGAAGTGTTCAAGCAGGTCATCGCCACCGGCGTAAAAGCCGTCATGCCTGGCCCGGCGGTGTTTCCTGCGATTGATGCGCAGCAGTCGGCGTCCACCTCGTCGAAGGTCATCGGCGTACTGCGTGACACCCTCGGCTTCGAAGGCCTGATCATTTCCGATGACCTGGACGCGGTGTCGATACTGCGCGGCAACACCATCCCCGACACCGCCGTAGCCTCCCTGGTGGCCGGTGCGCACCTGTTGCTGGTGTCCAGCGAGTCAGGCCTGGACAGCATCGCCGAGGCGATTGTCGCCGCCGTCCACGAAGGCACCCTGGACCGCCAGGTTCTGTTGGACGCCGCTGCCAAGGTTCGTCAACTGGCAATCGCCACCCAGGAAACCAGCCATGAGCGCGAATGACCGCAAGGCCTACGGCGTACTGTTCCCGGTATTGCTGGACGTGCAGATGACGGATGACGTGCGTCGGTTCCTCGGCAATGGCGGGCGCAGCCTGTTGTTTGGCGAGACGGGAGAGGAATACGTCAGCGGAAAAATGAGCGCCAGCCGCCTGCAAACCGAAACCCTGGACATCTGGCAGCGTTTTACCGGCACGGCCACCGAACTGGGTGGGCCGCTGCTGCTGGCAGCCGATGCCGACATCTCCGCCGTGCACCGCTTGCAAGGGGTGACCCCGGCGCTGCCGGAGCCCGATGTG
>NZ_JACARK010001424.1:0-371 GCF_013386655.1 Pseudomonas sp. K5002
CGTGCAGCGCGGTCACCACGTTTTGCTGGGCCGCCATCGCCACCACCACCGGGATGTACATGGCGCCCCAGAAGCCCACGCCCATCTCGCATTCCTTGGTCATGCCGCCGTGCTTGTGCATCCACAGCCGCGCGCAGATCAGCAGGATCATTGCGATGCCCACCCCGCCCACGTTGGATTTCACGCCCAGCAACACGCCGAGCATGTCTCCCAGAATCACGCCTGCCAACATGCAGATCGCCAGCAACGCCACACCGTAAATAATCATGATGGTTGTCCTCAAAGTGCTTCATCGAAATTGTTGTTTTTGTGCTTCGAAAGCCTTGGGCGGCAATGCCGATCCGATAAAGATGAATACCGTACCTGTGGCG
>NZ_JACARK010000145.1:0-4641 GCF_013386655.1 Pseudomonas sp. K5002
CCCGGTTTGCGGTGAGCGGATCAGGATGCCGTTGCACACAGACAAGTCCTCGGGCGCGACCACCGGCTTGCGTTTGGCGAGGTATTCCGGTGAGGCCAGCAGGATCCGGTGCGCCGGCGCCAGCTTGCGCGCGACCACGCCCTGGGGCAGCTCAAAACCACCGCCGATCGCGGCATCGAAGCCCTGGCCGATCAGGTCCACCTGGCGGTTATCAAAATGCCAGTCGGGGTTGATATCAGGAAAGCGCTTTAGAAACTCCCCCAGCAACGGCACCACATAACGGTTGCCGAACACCGTGCCCATGCTCACTTTCAGCGTGCCCACTGGCCGCCCTTCGGCACTGGCCAGGTTAGCCACGGCGTTTTGAATGGTGGTGAGGCTGCCGCTGACTTCTTCGAGGAAGAGCTTGCCGGCCTCAGTCAGCGTCAGGCGCCGGGTGCTGCGCTGGAACAGCCTTACACCCAGGCGCGCCTCCAGCTTGGCCACACTTTTGCCCACGGCCGCCGGGGTCAGGCTCAGGTGCCGGGCAGCTTCGGCAAAACTGCCGCCTTCGGCGCTGCGCACGAAGCATTCGATACTGCCAAAGCTTTCCATATCGCCCCACTCTAAACTTTTGGTTTACACAGACTATAGTAATCACGGTCTACCGAGGACGCCACACGAGGTCGATACTCGACTCCAACCTCAACACACCTTTTGGAGATCGACATGACCACACAGAACCTCAGCGGCAAAGTCGCCTTGATCCAGGGCGGTTCCCGCGGTATCGGCGCCGCCATCGTCAAGCGCCTGGCCGCACAGGGCGCTGCCGTCGCCTTTACCTACGTCAGTTCGGCTGCCAAGGCTGAAGCGTTGCAGAACAGCGTGATCAGCCAAGGCGGCAAAGCCCTGGCGATTCATGCCGACAGCGCCGACGCAGACGCCATCCGCAGCGCCGTCAACGCCACCGTCGAAGCGTTCGGGCGCCTGGATATCCTGGTCAACAACGCAGGCGTGCTGGCCGTCGGCCCGCTGGAAGATTTCAAGCTGGAAGACTTCGACCGCACCCTCGCCATCAACGTACGCAGCGTATTTGTCGCCACCCAGGAAGCCGCGCGGCACATGGGCGAAGGTGGCCGCATCATCAACATCGGCAGCACCAATGCCGATCGCATGCCGTTTGCCGGTGGCGGCCCGTACGCCATGAGCAAATCGGCGCTGGTCGGCCTGACCAAAGGCCTGGCCCGCGACCTGGGCCCACGGGGCATCACCATCAATAACGTGCAGCCAGGCCCGGTGGACACCGACATGAACCCGGCAAGCGGTGATTTCGCCGAAAGCCTGATCGGCTTCATGGCCGTGGGCCGTTATGGCCATGTAGAAGAGATCGCCAGTTTCGTCGCCTATCTGGCAGGCCCTGAGGCCGGCTACATCACCGGCGCCAGCCTGACCATCGACGGCGGTTTCGGCGCCTGAGCCAACGCTGCGACATCACACCACGCTCCGACCTTGGTCGACACTGACTAACGCCAAGCATCATGCGAGACTGTTCGCCCGGGCCGGGAATGCCCGGGCGTTCTTATGTCTGGAGTTCTCATGACGCTGTCCAGCGGGCTGATCGCCGCCGTTGCCCTGGCCTATATGGCCATTATGTTTGCCATCGCCTTTTACGGTGACCGTCGCCATGCGCCGCTGCCGCCGCGGATGCGTGCCTGGGTGTATAGCCTGTCGCTGGCGGTGTATTGCACCAGTTGGACATTCTTTGGTGCCGTAGGCCAGGCAGCCGAACAGTTGTGGGCGTTTTTACCGATCTACCTGGGACCGGTGCTGCTGCTGGTGCTCGCGCCGTGGGTCCTGCAGAAGATGGTGCTGATCAGCAAGCAGGAAAACATCACCTCCATCGCCGACTTTATCGCCGCCCGTTACGGCAAATCCCAATCCCTCGCGGTGGTGGTGGCGCTGATCTGCCTGGTGGGCGTCCTGCCTTATATAGCCTTGCAACTCAAAGGCATCGTGCTGGGGGTGAACCTGCTGATCGGCGCCAGCGCCGACACCACGGGCACCCGCTCCCAGGACACGGCGCTGATCGTGTCGCTGGTATTGGCGTTGTTCACCATTGTGTTCGGTACCCGCAACCTGGACGCCACGGAACACCACCGCGGCATGGTGCTGGCGATTGCCTTTGAATCGTTGGTCAAGCTGTTCGCGTTTCTCGCCGTCGGTGCGTTTGTGACCTACGGCCTGTACGACGGTTTCGACGATTTGTTCAGCCAGGCGATGCTCGCGCCACGGCTGGAGGAATACTGGAAAGAGACTGTCAACTGGCCCTCGATGGTGGTGCAGACCGGCGTCGCGATGATGGCGATCATCTGCCTGCCCCGGCAGTTCCATGTCACCGTGGTGGAAAATATCGACCCCCAGGACCTGCGCCTGGCCAAGTGGGTATTCCCGGCCTATCTGATCCTGGCCGCCCTGTTTGTGATCCCGATTGCCCTCGGCGGGAAGATGCTGCTGCCGGGTTCGGTATTGCCGGATTCCTACGTGATCAGCCTGCCGTTGGCCGAAGCCCACCCGGCGCTCGCCGTGCTGGCGTTTATCGGCGGCGCCTCGGCGGCTACGGGCATGGTGATCGTCGCGAGCATCGCCCTGTCGACCATGGTCTCCAACGACATGCTGCTGCCCTGGCTGCTGCGCCGTTCCAGTGCCGAGCGGCCGTTCGAAGTGTTCCGTCACTGGATGCTGTCGGTACGCCGGGTGAGCATTGTCATCATCCTGCTGCTGGCTTACGTCAGTTACCGGCTGCTGGGGTCCTCCGCCAGCCTTGCAACCATTGGCCAGATTGCGTTCGCCGCCGTGACCCAGCTGGCACCGGCGATGCTGGGTGCGCTGTACTGGAAACAGGCCAACCGGCGCGGCGTGTTTGCCGGATTGGCGGCGGGTACGTTCCTGTGGTTCTACACCTTGGTCCTGCCGGTCACTGCGAAAAGTCTGGGCTGGTCGTTCAGCCTTTTCCCGGGCATGACGTGGCTGCATTCGCATCCGCTGGGCTTGTCGGTAACTTCTCTGACGCTGGGCACCGTATTTTCCCTGGCGGGTAACTTCACACTGTTTGTGTGGGTCTCAATGCTGTCGCGTACGCGGGTGTCGGAGCATTGGCAGGCCGGGCGTTTTATTGGCCAGGAAATCAGCCAGCGAGCCAGCGCCCGCTCAATGCTTTCGGTGCAGATCAATGATTTGCTCAGCCTCGCAGCGCGGTTTGTCGGTGAAGAACGGGCTCACCAGAGTTTTGTGCGCTTCGCCTATCGCCAAGGCAAAGGGTTTAACCCCAACCAGAACGCTGACAATGACTGGATTGCCCACACCGAACGCCTGTTGGCCGGTGTGCTCGGGGCTTCATCGACCCGCGCAGTGGTGAAAGCCGCCATTGAAGGCAGGGAAATGCAACTGGAGGACGTAGTACGCATCGCCGACGAGGCGTCGGAAGTGCTGCAGTTCAACCGGGCATTGCTGCAAGGCGCCATCGAAAACATCACCCAGGGCATCAGCGTGGTCGACCAGTCCCTGCGGCTGGTGGCGTGGAACCGGCGGTACCTGGAGCTGTTCAATTACCCCGAAGGCCTGATCAGCGTGGGCCGGCCGATTGCCGACATCATTCGCTACAACGCCGAGCGCGGGCTGTGCGGCCCGGGCGAGGCCGAAGTACACGTGGCGCGCCGCCTGCACTGGATGCGCCAGGGCCGTGCGCATACCTCCGAGCGGCTGTTTCCCAATGGCCGGGTGATCGAACTGATCGGCAACCCGATGCCGGGTGGCGGGTTTGTGATGAGCTTCACCGACATCACCGCGTTCCGCGAAGCCGAGCAGGCGTTGACCGAGGCCAATGAAGGCCTGGAACAGCGGGTGACCGAGCGAACCCACGAACTGTCGCAACTCAACGTCGCGCTGACCGATGCCAAGGGCGTGGCCGAGACCGCCAGCCAGTCGAAAACCCGGTTCCTCGCAGCGGTCAGTCACGACTTGATGCAACCGTTGAACGCCGCAAGATTGTTCTCTGCTGCCCTCTCCCATCAGAACGACGGCATGTCGCCGGATGCCCGGCAGTTGGTGCAGCATCTGGACAGCTCGTTGCGTTCGGCGGAAGACCTGATCAGCGACCTGCTGGATATTTCGCGCCTGGAAAACGGCAAGATCAATCCGCAGCGCCAGCCCTTCGTGCTCAATGAACTGTTCGATACGCTGGGCGCCGAGTTCAAGGCGCTGGCTCAGGAGCAGGGTTTGCGTTTCCGTCTGCGGGGCAGTCGTTTGCGGGTGGACAGTGACATCAAGTTGCTGCGGCGGGTGTTGCAGAATTTCCTCACCAACGCGTTCCGGTATGCCGACGGGCCGGTGCTATTGGGTGTGCGGCGCCGTCGCGGCGAGTTGTGCCTGGAAGTGTGGGACCGTGGTCCCGGGATTCCCCAGGACAAGCAAAAAGTCATCTTCGAGGAATTCAAACGCCTGGACAGTCACCAGACCCGTGCCGAGAAAGGCCTGGGACTAGGCCTGGCGATTGCCGATGGCCTGTGCCGCGTGCTCGGGCATCGCTTGAGCGTGCGTTCATGGCCGGGCAAAGGCAGCGTGTTCAGCGTGCGTGTGCCGTTGGCGCGCACTCAGGTCAGCGCG
>NZ_JACARK010001425.1:0-1425 GCF_013386655.1 Pseudomonas sp. K5002
GGCAAGACCATCGACTTCCGCGAGCTGGCCCAGCAAGGCATGACCCTGGTCGGCCTGACCCAATCCTTCAACGGCAGCGTTGCGAGCTTCCAGCCCAACCTGGTGGAAAACCTGGCCCGCGGCGATGAGAACTACCTGGCCCTGCTGGATGCGGCGGATGCCTATATCGAGCGCAACGGCCTCGACCTGCCGCCAGAGCCCGAAGCGCGTCGCGTATTTCCCGATGCCGAGTGCATCAAGCACCCGATCCTGGAACTGGACCTGGCCAAGGCCGGTATCACTTCAATCATCTGGGCCACCGGGTTTGCCGTGGATTACAGCTGGCTGAAGGTCGATGCATTTGACGCCGCCGGCAAGCCGCAGCACCAGCGCGGCGTGGCCAGCGAGTCGGGCATCTACTTCCTCGGTTTGCCATGGCAGTCGCGCCGGGGCTCGTCGTTTATCTGGGGGGTGTGGCATGACGCCAAGTACGTGGCCGACCATATCGCCATCCAGCGCCAATACCTTGAGTACCGCGAACCGGCACCGGTTGTTCACACCTCACCTGTCAGCGCCTGATCACTTTTTTCTGGAGTTTTTTTGATGCCTACTCACACTCGCATCCGCATGTTCAACACCAAGGAAACCTACCCTAACCAGAGCCTGGACAATGACCTGTGCCAGGCCGTACGCGCCGGCAACACGGTGTATGTACGGGGCCAGGTGGGCACCGATTTCGACGGCAACCTGATCGGCCTTGGCGACCCGCGCGCGCAAGCCGAACAGGCAATGAAAAACGTCAAGCAACTGCTGGAAGAGGCCGGCAGCGACCTGAGCCACATCGTCAAGACCACCACCTACCTGATCGACCCGCGCTACCGCGAGCCGGTGTACCAGGAAGTCGGCAAGTGGCTCAAGGGCGTGTTCCCGATCTCCACCGGGTTGGTGGTTTCGGCCCTGGGCCAGCCACAGTGGCTGATGGAAATCGACGTGATTGCAGTTATCCCCGAGTAACCCAAGGAGGCACGACATGACCTTTTCAATCGTCGCCCGCTGCGCGGAAACCGGCCAGATGGGCATTGCCATCAGCTCATCGAGCATCGCCGTAGGCGCCCGCTGCCCATGGCTGCGGCCCGGCGTGGGTGCGGTCTCGACCCAGAACATCACCCTGCCCGCCCTGGGCCCGGACGTACTCGATCTATTGGAGCAAGGCCTTGCCCCTGCCGATGCCGTAGACAAGGCCCTGACCCGCAACGGCTACAGCCAATACCGGCAACTGACGGCGATTGATCACCTCGGGCGCACGGTGCATTTCAGCGGCAACGAAACCCTTGGCACCCACAATGCGGTGTCGGGCGAACAGTGCGTGGCCGCCGGCAATATGCTCGCCGACCGCGCGGTGATCGAGGCGATGGTCAAGGCCTTCGAGCAAGGCGAAGGCCAACT
>NZ_JACARK010001426.1:0-463 GCF_013386655.1 Pseudomonas sp. K5002
TCGCCACAGCAAGCTCACTCTCCACACCGCCAGCGGTGATGCTCAGCTCCGGGCAAATGCCACCGCCGCCTGAAACTGTTCATCCGTCGGCCGCACGCCGGTGTACAGCACGAACTGCTCCAACGCTTGGATGGCGATCACTTCCAAACCGGTGATCACTCGTTTGCCCTGGGCCCGTCCACGCAGGATCAGTGGCGTTTCCGAGGGAATCGCCACCACATCGAAGACCGTCTCGGCCGCATCAACCGCGTCAGCTTCAAACGCCAACTGATCCGCTTCCGCCCCTCCGGTCATGCCAATCGGCGTCACGTTGACCAGCATCTGCGGGCGCAAGGCACCCAACTGCGCCTGCCACTCATACCCCAGGCTCTGGGCCAGCGCCCGGCCCGCTTCTTCATTGCGCGCCACGATCACGCCCTTGGCGTAGCCGCCATCTCGCAAGGCACTGGCCACCGCCTTGGCC
>NZ_JACARK010001427.1:0-596 GCF_013386655.1 Pseudomonas sp. K5002
CGAGGTCGAACTGTTCACGCAGGTCCGGCTGCCCCCGGGTGATCTCCGACGCGGCGCGGTTGTAGCCGCGAAAGTGTGGGGAGTTGATCATGCCGACAGCAAGCTTGTCGGCCTCCGGCAAGGCGAAAAATTGGCGCGCCTGCTGCTGCACCTGGGTGAGCAACCCGGCGTCGATGCCGTGGCCGGTGAGGTAGAAAA
Source organism: Pseudomonas sp. K5002 (assembly GCF_013386655.1). NCBI lineage: Bacteria > Pseudomonadati > Pseudomonadota > Gammaproteobacteria > Pseudomonadales > Pseudomonadaceae > Pseudomonas > Pseudomonas sp. K5002. The sequence goes on from NZ_JACARK010001427.1 coordinate 199, forward strand.
AACCGATATGCCGCGCAGCGTGGCGCAGGTCATCGAGAAACTGCCCACGCTGGGCCGGGCTGCCGTCGAGCAGCGCCAGGTCCAGCAGGGGCAAGGTATTGATTGCCAGCGGGTGCGACATTGGGTGCTCACTCCATGAACAGGTACGTGGAGTGGTGAAGCTAAACGATCTAAAAACCCCGCAATAAATACCTTTTTGGCATTAGCTTAGGTTGGCGCGTTCGCTGCCCTGGCTTCTTCCAGCAAGGCCTGGATGACTTTCTCCTGATTGTCGTAGCGGCCCTCGCCGAAATGGCTGTAGCGCACTTTGCCGGTGGCATCGAAGAAGTAATGGGCCGGCCAGTACTGGTTATCGAAGGCGCGCCAGATGCGGTAGTCGTTGTCGATGGCCACCGGGT
>NZ_JACARK010001428.1:0-542 GCF_013386655.1 Pseudomonas sp. K5002
CCACGCCAGCGGCCGGCCGGGAAGGGCTTGCAACGCAGCCTGCCCTGGCTGTGCGGCGCCTTGCTGATTGCCGCGATGCTGCTGTGGCTCAACGACCGCCAGCGGGTGCTCGACGTCATGCAGGCGCAGGTGCAACAACAGAAAGCCCAGGTCGCCGAGGTCCAGAGCCTGCGCCAGCAACTGCTCAATACCCGTGGCGCCGCGCAGTACCTGATTCGCCGCAAGTCGGCACAACCGCCGTTGGCGGCGTTGCTCAACGAGCTGACCGCCTGCCTGCCCGCCGATACCTGGATCGACCAGTTGGAGGTCAACAACGGCGCCGACGTGTCCTTCTCCGGGCAAAGCGCCAAGGCGAGTGCCCTGATCACTCGGATCAAGGCGTGCCACAGCCTGGAAAACCCCCAGTTCGAAGGAGTGATCCAACCCGATGCGCAAACCGGCAAGGATCAGTTTTCCCTGCGCGCCCACTTGCACCAGGAGGCCGCCGATGCGTCGACCACTGACACCCCGTGAGCGTCGCGGCGCCGCCTTGCTGGTCCTGG
>NZ_JACARK010001429.1:0-421 GCF_013386655.1 Pseudomonas sp. K5002
ATCTCGCCGCCTTCGGCAGTCACGGCGCTGTTGAGCGCCATGTTCTGCGGCTTGAAGGGCACCACCGGGATGCCCTGGCGCACCAGCCAGCGGCAGAGTGCGGTCACCAGCGTGCTTTTGCCGGCGTCAGAGGTGGTGCCCTGCACCATCAAGGTACTCATGAGGCTTCCTTGTAGGCCTTCAGTGCCTGTTCCAGCCGCATCCAGTCGGCCTCGGTATCCGGCAGGCCGAAACGCAGGCTGCTGTTGTCGACAAACAAGCGCAGCAGAATGCCGCGCTGGGCCATGAATTCATGCAGCTGCTCAGCCCGGTCCGTGATCATCCACTGGAACAACGCGCAGCCGCCCTGGGGCCGCAAGTCGTGGCGTTCAAGCACATCAAACAGGCGCTGGCTGGCCGACTCGCAACGCAGCCGCTGTTG
>NZ_JACARK010001430.1:0-1428 GCF_013386655.1 Pseudomonas sp. K5002
GGCGAATCTGCGCAATAAAACCCTCCCAGGTCTGCGGGCAGGCCGCATCACCCACCAACACCAACCCCCCGGTTTCCCGCGCGACCTGCTCCAGCGGCTCGCAACGACGGCCGATCAGTACCAACTGCGCACCCTCGGCGGCGTACAGCCGGGCGCACGCAGCACCGATGCCCGTGCCGGCCCCGGTGATCACGATCGTGCGCGGCTCAGTCATCAGGATGCTCCGTGCGATTGAGCACCTGGCAGTAGGAGCTGATGGGAAAGTTCGATAGCTCATCGAAGGAGGCGTCGGCATAGCCAAAGATCTTGCCGTCGCTGCGGTGTTGCTGCAGGTCGATCAGCACCAGGCCGAGGGTGGGGATGATTTTTTCGCGCCAGACGAACAGGTAGAGCTGGTCGGCGATCTTGTAGTAATCGCAGCGGTCGGTGTCGCACAGGCCTTGCTCGACACCCTTGAGGCATTGCCAGGCGTAGAACTGGTGGTTGAGGTAGATGTGCTCGTAGACCTCGCTCGGGCTGTAGCGATACTGGTTGCGCAGGCCGATCAGGTCGGTGGTGGGCGCGTGGGGGCATTGGCCGGCTTGCCACGGGCGGTCGAGGCTGCCGTGGAGGAACTCCACTTCCACCGACGTCAGCGGCTTACCGGCCAGGGCGCGGCTGTAGAGGCCTTCGCGGGTTTGTTCCTGGGTGGGCATGCGCCCGAGCACAGCGGTGAACGAAGCGCTGGCGGTGTCGAGCACCAGGCTGACCGACCAGGCCTGCGTGCCTTCGCGCTTGATGAAATCCACCAGGTACAGGCCGGGGCGCACGGAGGTCGCACGGTAGGTTGCGCTGCCGCTGGAGTGACCGTCGGCTGCAGCCCAGGAGAGCCTGTCGCGCTCGAAACGGTGCTCGATCTGCCAGCCATTGGCGAAGTGCAGCGTGAAGGCCTTGCCGCTCAGGTCGGCCAGGTTCGGCAGGATAAATGCCTCTGGGGCGAAGCCGTCGGCCAGGGCGCCCACGGTGATCCAGTCAGAAGGGGTGGTCATTTGCGATGCTCCGGTTGGGTGGGTGAACACCACGAATCATCGCGCCCGGGAGCAGGCGCGGGTATCAACCGGATGGTTGAGGCGAACTACAGAAACAGGCTGCCCACCAGCTCGGTACGACTGCTGACGCCGGTCTTGCGAAACAGGTTGATCAGGTGGGTCTTGATGGTGGGCAGGCCGACGTCCAGCTCCTGGGCCAGCTGTTTATTGCTGGCGCCCTGGCGCAACAGTAGGGCGATCTGGCGCTCCTTGGGTGTGAGACCGGCCAATGCATCTTCAGTGGGCTGCATGTTGGCCACCGCCAGTTGCAGCAAGGTTTGCAGGGCGTTCAGTTGGGCCAGTTGCTCGCCGGTGAAAGCGCCCTGGTCGGCGGTGCGCAACAGCGAAATCGCCGCCTGGG
>NZ_JACARK010001431.1:0-749 GCF_013386655.1 Pseudomonas sp. K5002
CTGTTTCGCGGCCTGGCCGACGACCTGCCGCTGATGACCTGGCTGGAAAACCACATCTGGCCCGCCGAGGCCAAGTGGGTCGACGAAGCCTTCGTCCGCGACGGCACTGACCTGGCCATCGCCGAGCAGATCAAGGGCGGCATCACGTGTTTCTCGGACATGTACTTCTTCCCGAAAGTCGCCAGCGAACGGGTGCACAACAGCGGCATGCGTGCGCAAATCGCCATCCCGATCCTGGATTTCCCGATTCCCGGCGCTGCTGACGCCGACGAGGCGATTCGCCAGGGCGTCGAGTTGTTCGGCGACCTCAAGCATCACCCACGGATCAAAATCACCTTCGGCCCGCACGCGCCGTACACCGTCTGCGATGAAAACCTGGAAAAAATCCGGGTGATCGCCGAGGAACTGGACGCCTCGATCCACATGCACGTGCATGAAACCGCCTTCGAAGTGCAGCAGTCCGTTGAACAGCGTGGTGAACGCCCGCTGGCACGGCTTGGCCGCCTGGGTTTGCTGGGGCCGCGCTTCCAGGCCGTTCACATGACCCAAATCAGCGATGACGACCTGACTTTGCTGGTAGAAAGTAACACCAGCGTGATCCATTGCCCGGAATCCAACCTGAAACTGGCCAGCGGCTTCTGCCCGGTGGAACGCCTGTGGCAAGCCGGCGTCAATGTGGCAGTAGGCACCGACGGCGCGGCCAGCAACAATGACCTCGACCTGCTGGGCGAGACCCGCACCGCCGCGCT
>NZ_JACARK010000146.1:0-23892 GCF_013386655.1 Pseudomonas sp. K5002
CGGGCACGCCCGCGCCCGCGACCCGGACCAGGGTAGCGGCCTTGGCGATCTTCTCGCGGTTCTCGGGGTCTGCGGCCCAGTAGGCGCGCAAGGTCAGCGCGACACCGTGGCTGTACTGCCGGTCCACCAGCACGTCTTCGTTCATCAACAGATAAACCAGTGTCAGGGCCTTGGAAAACAGTACGACGATGAGCACCAGCCAAAGGGTGCGTGAGAAGAAACTCTGCGGGAACCACAACGGGGTTTTCATAAAAGACAGCTGGACACCTTGCAGGAGCGAGCCAAGCTCGCAGAATTGCAAACGCCGGGCAACCGGCTGACTCTTATCGAGTCATCACCGGCACGCCCGCCTCTGCAAATCATCGGTCACTTGGTTGCAGTGCCATCCGGCACAAACACGTAACCCACACCCCACACCGTCTGGATATAACGCGGCTTGGATGGATCGGGCTCGATCATCCGGCGCAGACGGGAGATCTGTACGTCGATGGAGCGCTCGAGGGCGTCCCACTCACGGCCACGGGCCAGGTTCATCAGCTTGTCGCGGGTCAGCGGCTGGCGAGCGTTCATCACCAGTGCCTTGAGCACGGCGAATTCGCCGGTGGTCAGCATGTGCACTTCATCGCCACGCTTGAGCTCACGGGTGGCCAGCGACAACTCGTAGTCGCCGAAGGTCACGCTTTCGTCTTCGCTGCCTGGAGCGCCCGGTACCGGGGCGGCCTGGCGACGCAGTACGGCCTTGACCCGTGCCATCAGCTCGTCCGGGTTGAACGGCTTGGCCAGGTAATCGTCGGCGCCCAGTTCCAGGCCCTTGATGCGGCTCAGCTCATCGCCCTTGGCGGTCAGCATGATGATCGGGATCTGATTGTTGGCGCCGCGCAGGCGTTTGCAGGCGGTCAGGCCGTCTTCGCCGGGCAGCATCAGGTCCAGCACCACCAGGTTGAAGACTTCACGTCCCAACAGGCGGTCCATCTGTTCGGTGTTTGGCACCGCGCGGGCACGGTAGCCCTTGGAGTTGAAGAAACGCTCCAGCAGGCTGCTCAGCCCCGGATCGTCATCAACGATGAGAATTTTTTCGCCTTCAGCAGTTTGTGCAGTGCTGCTCATTAGATGCTCCTCTTATCTCGGCGCGCATTATGGCGTAGCTGCCGTTATACGCACCGTGTGCATTGTTAGCAGATTTTTCCTCTACCGCCAGCGAACCCGCGCCCTACAACCTTGGCGGCAATCCCCCCAAGGGCAGAACGCTGGTTATAATGCGGCGCCTTTGTGCAGGGCAACGTCAGTTCGTTACCGTTTACTGCCAGGGGATTTTTTTCACCCGCTTGTAGTGATTTTTTCGATTTCGAGGGTCAATAGGCTGCCTCTTGACCCAGGCAGCGGCGCCAGACGGGCCGCTCAACCAGCCTCGCGAGCCTTGTTTTCCGGGCCTGCGAGCCTGCTTTCAGAATTTCAGGTGGTTTTATGGACAGCATCAACAGCCGCATCGCCGAGGAACTCGGCGTACGCCCACAACAGGTCGAAGCGGCCGTCGCTCTACTGGATGAAGGCTCCACAGTGCCCTTCATCGCCCGTTACCGTAAAGAAGTCACCGGCAGCCTCGATGATATCCAGTTGCGGCATCTGGAAGAGCGCCTGCGCTACCTGCGAGAACTCGACGAACGGCGTATCAGCATCCTCGCCAGCATCGAAGAGCAAGGCAAGCTGACCCCGCAGCTGGAACGCGACATCAAGCTCGCCGACACCAAGACCCGCCTCGAAGACTTGTACCTGCCGTACAAGCAGAAGCGCCGCACCAAGGGCCAGATCGCCCTGGAAGCCGGCCTCGGCGAGCTGGCCGATGGTCTGTTCAACGACCCGTCCCTGGCCCCGGAAGCCGAAGCTGCACGCTTTGTCGATGCCGAAAAAGGCGTGGCCGACGTCAAGGCCGCCCTCGAAGGCGCCAAGTACATCCTCATGGAGCGCTTCGCCGAAGACGCCAACCTGCTGGAAAAACTGCGCAACTACCTGAAGCAGGAAGCCACCCTCAGTGCCCGCGTGATCGCCGGCAAGGAAGAGGAAGGCGCCAAGTTCCGCGATTACTTCGAACACGACGAGCCGCTGAAAAGCATGCCGTCCCACCGTGCACTGGCGATTTTCCGCGGCCGCAACGAAGGCATCCTGAGCTCCGCGCTGAAAGTCGGCGACGAGCTGCCAGGCACCATGCACCCGTGCGAAGGCATGATCGGTCAACAGTTCGGCATCCAGAATCAGAATCGTCCTGCGGACAAGTGGCTCAGTGAGGTCGTGCGCTGGACCTGGAAGGTCAAGCTCTACACCCACCTCGAAACCGACCTGCTGGGCGAGTTGCGCGACGGCGCCGAAACCGAAGCCATCAGCGTATTCGCCCACAACCTGCACGACCTGCTGCTGGCCGCACCCGCCGGCCCACGCGCGACCCTGGGCCTCGACCCGGGCCTGCGCACCGGCTGCAAGGTTGCCGTGGTCGACGCCACCGGCAAGCTGCTGGATCACGCCACGGTTTACCCCCACGTGCCGCACAACAAGTGGGACCAGACCATCGCCATCCTGGCCGCCCTGTGCGCCAAGCACTCGGTGGACCTGATTGCCATCGGCAACGGCACCGCCAGCCGTGAAACCGACAAGCTGGCCGCCGAGCTGATCAAAAAATACCCAGGCATGCAGATGACCAAGGTGATGGTCTCCGAGGCCGGCGCTTCGGTGTACTCCGCGTCTGAACTGGCTTCCAAGGAATTCCCGGACCTCGACGTGTCGATCCGTGGCGCAGTGTCCATCGCTCGCCGCCTGCAGGACCCACTGGCCGAGCTGGTGAAGATCGATCCGAAATCCATCGGCGTCGGCCAGTACCAGCACGACGTGTCGCAGCTGAAACTGGCTCGCGGCCTGGACGCCGTGGTTGAAGACTGCGTGAACGCCGTGGGCGTGGACGTAAACACCGCTTCGGTTGCGCTGCTGGCCCGCATCTCCGGCCTCAACGCCACCCTGGCGCAGAACATCGTGACCCACCGCGACGAAAACGGTGCGTTCAAGACCCGTGCAGCGCTGAAAAAAGTCGCACGCCTTGGCGAAAAAACCTTCGAGCAAGCCGCCGGCTTCCTGCGCGTCATGAACGGTGACAACCCGCTGGATTCCTCGGCTGTCCACCCGGAAGCCTACCCGCTGGTACAACGCATCGCCGCCGAAACCGACCGCGACATCCGCTCGCTGATCGGCGACGCCGCGTTCCTCAAGCGCCTGGACCCGAAGAAGTACACCGACGAAACCTTCGGCGTGCCGACCATCACCGACATCCTGCAAGAGCTGGAAAAACCTGGCCGCGACCCGCGTCCCGAGTTCAAGACCGCCGAATTCCAGGAAGGCGTCGAAGACCTCAAGGACCTGCAACTGGGGATGATCCTCGAAGGCGTGGTGACCAACGTGACCAACTTCGGCGCGTTTGTGGATATCGGCGTGCATCAGGACGGTTTGGTGCACATCTCTGCGCTTTCGGAGAAGTTCATCAAGGACCCGCGTGAAGCGGTGAAAGCCGGTGATGTGGTCAAGGTCAAGGTCATGGAAGTCGACATCCCGCGCAAACGCGTCGGCCTGTCGATGCGCATGAGCGACACCCCGGGCGAGAAAATCGACGGTGCCCGCGGCGCACGCCCGGGCTCCGCGCCACGCCAGTCCCAAGGCGCCGCCCCCCGCAAGGAAACCGCTGCGCCAGCCCCGGCCAACAACGCCATGGCTTCGCTGTTCGCCAACGCCAAACAACTGAAGAAACGTTAATGGAACTGCCAGCCGGCTTGACCCACAGCGCTTTCAGCGAACTCATTGGCTGCCGCCTGCAGCGCCTGGAAACCGGTGTTGCCGAGGTGGCCTTGACCCTGGAACCGCAGTTGCGCAACCGCGCTGGCAAGCTCCATGGCGGGGCGATCTTCAGCCTGGTGGACATTGCCATGGGGCTGGCGTGTTCCAGCTCCCATGGTTTCGACCAGCAGAGCGCGACCATCGAATGCAAGATCAACTACATCCGCGCCGTTTCCGACGGTGATGTGCTGTGCACCGCCCGGGTGATTCACCCGGGCCGGCGCACGCTGGTGGTCGAGGCGGACGTGTACCAGGACGAAAAACTGGTCGCAAAAGCACAAGGCACCTTCGCTGTCCTATAGCTCCCCGTCATCGATTTGAGTTAATTTCGGCGCTTCGAAAGTTGCGCCGAACTTTTCCTCGTGCGCGATGGCCAGATTCAGGGACGAGGGCGGCTCTTTCAGAGTGGGTCAATCCGGCTCAAAAACCAGGCGATAACGCCAGTTTCCACTTCACCCTTGTAGACCGTCCTGACCACCCCCATATTGGGGCGACTGACGCGTGAAGGAATCCAACTTGAGCGAACTTCTCAACCGCCGCCTGGCCCTGCTCGGCAAGCACGAACACCTCTCTTTGCTCGAGCAATGCCTGCACGGCATCGAGCGCGAATGCCTGCGCGTCACCGGTGAAGGCCGACTGGCACAAACGCCGCATCCCGAGGCCCTGGGCGCTGCACTGACCCACGAACAGATCACCACCGACTATTCCGAGTCGCTGCTTGAATTCATCACGCCGGCGTTGCCCAACCCGGCCGATACCCTGAGCAGCCTCGACAAGATCCACCGTTTTGCCTACAGCAAGCTCGGCAGCGAGTACCTGTGGAGTCCATCGATGCCGTGCCCGTTGCCGGCCGAGGAAGATATTCCGATTGCCTACTACGGCACCTCCAACATCGGACAGCTCAAGTACGTGTATCGCAAGGGCCTGGCCCTGCGGTACGGCAAGACCATGCAGTGCATCGCCGGGATCCACTACAACTTTTCCCTGCCGGAAGACCTCTGGCCGTTGCTCAAGGAAGCCGAAGGCTTCGTGGGCACCGACCGGGATTACCAGTCCACGGCCTATATCGCGCTGATCCGTAACTTCCGCCGCTACAGCTGGCTGCTGATGTACCTGTTCGGCGCCTCGCCGGCCCTGGACGCGGGTTTCCTGCGCGGTCGTTCGCACCAGCTCGAAGTGCTGGACGCCGACACCCTGTACCTGCCGTACGCCACCAGCCTGCGCATGAGCGACCTGGGTTACCAGAGCAACGCCCAGGCCGGCCTGACGCCGTGCTACAACGACCTGGCGAGCTACACCGACAGCCTGCGCGAAGCTGTGGCAACGCCCTACGCACCGTACGTCGAAGTCGGTACCCATAAGGACGGTGAGTGGGTTCAGCTCAACACCAACATCCTGCAGATCGAAAACGAGTACTACTCCAACATCCGGCCCAAGCGCGTGACCTACACCGGCGAACGGCCGATCCAGGCGCTGATGGCCCGTGGCATCCAGTACATCGAAGTGCGTTGCCTGGACATCAACCCGTTCCTGCCGATGGGCATCGACTTGCAAGAGTCGCGCTTCCTCGATGCGTTCCTGCTGTATTGCGCGCTGAATGACAGCCCGCTGTTCGCCGACAATGAGTGCGGCAACGCCACCTCCAACTTCCTCAGCGTGGTCAAGGAAGGCCGCCGTCCGGGTCTGCAATTGCAGCGCCGTGGCGAATCGGTGGACATGAAGGAATGGGCGGCAGAGCTGCTGGAGCAGATTGCTCCGCTGGCGGCGATGCTGGACCAGAGCCAGGGCATCAATGAACACAGCCAGGCGCTGGACGCGCAGCTGGCGAAGGTCAAGGATTCGTCCCTGACCCCGTCGGCCCAGGTGCTCGCGGCGATGAGCGAGCGTAAAGAGAGCTTTGCGCAGTTCTCGCTGCATCAGAGCCAGGTGCATGCGGAGTACTTCCGCAGCGAGCCGTTGAAGGCAGAGGAACAGGCACGTTTTGAGGAGCTGGCGCGCAGTTCGCTGGCGCAGCAGGCGGAGCTTGAGCAGAACGAAGTGGGCGATTTTGACGTGTTTGTCGGGTCGTACCAGGCGAGCATCCTCGCCATCAGCAACTAAAAGCCTGACACAGACCCCTGTGGGAGCGGGCTTGCTCGCGAAAGCGTTGTATCAGTCGATGTATTCGGTGACTGATTCACCGCTTTCGCGAGCAAGCCCGCTCCCACATTTGACCTACGCGCCTTCTAGCCTGGCGCGCGAGTTTCTCCTCATAAGCTAATTCGAAAATGTTATTTATTTTCGGATTCTTAGATCATTTAGTCTTCTCACACGCCGACCTCCGGCCGCCTGATGAGGACTTCCCCCTTGAAACTGCACTTCCCCCTTCGCCTCTTGGCGGCGTTGTCCCTGGCCGGTGCCAGCCTGTTTGCCCAGGCCGCCGACGTGACCATCGCTTACCAGACCACCGTTGACCCGGCGAAAGTCGCCCAGGCCGACGGCGCGTACGAAAAAGCCACCAACGCCAAGATCGACTGGCGCAAATTCGACAACGGTGCCGACATCATCGCCGCCATCGCTTCCGGTGACGTGCAGATCGGCTACCTCGGTTCCAGCCCGCTGACCGCTGCCGTGACCCGCAAGGTTCCGGTGGAAACCTTCCTGATCGCCACCCAGATCGGCGGGGCCGAGGCCCTGGTGGCCCGCAACGGTTCCGGGATCAACAGCCCGCAGGACCTGATCGGCAAGAAAGTCGCCGTGCCGTTCGTTTCCACCGGCCACTACAGCCTGCTGGCCGCGTTGAAGCACTGGAACATCGACCCGTCCAAAGTGACCATCCTCAACCTCGCCCCGCCGGCCATCATCGCCGCCTGGAAACGTGGTGATATCGACGCCACCTACGTGTGGGACCCAGCGCTTGGCGTAGCCAAGGAAAACGGCAAGGTGCTGATCACCTCCGGCGAACTGGCCAAGTTCGGCGCGCCGACCTTCGATGCCTGGATCGTGCGTAAGGATTTCGCCGAGAAGCACCCGGAAATCGTCACGGCTTTTGCCAAGGTCACCCTGGATGCCTACGCCGCTTACCGCAAAGACCCACAAGCCTGGCTGGCTGACAAAGGCAACGTCGACAAACTGGTGAAGCTCTCCGGGGCCAAGGCCAGCGACATTCCGCTGCTGCTGCAAGGCAACGTCTACCCGCTGGCGGCTGACCAGGTCACCCTGCTCGGCGCACCGACCACCAAGGCTGTCACCGATACCGCCGCGTTCCTCAAGGAACAAGGCAAGGTCGACGCCGTACTGCCGGACTACGCCCCGTACGTCAGCCCGAAGTTCATCACTAACTGATACCAGGAGTTAACCGCGATGGCCTTGCTACAACTGGAGCGCATCAGCGCACAGTACCCAGGCAGCCCGGAGCCAGTACTGGCAGATATTTCCCTGAGCCTTGGGCCCCAGCAATTGCTGGTGGCCCTCGGCCCTTCCGGCAGTGGCAAGACTTCGCTGTTGAACCTGATTGCCGGCTTTGTCGAACCCAGCGCCGGGCGCATCACCCTTGACGGTGTGCCGGTAAAAGGACCGAGCGCCGAACGCGGCGTGGTGTTCCAGGACGACGCCCTGCTGCCCTGGCAGGACGTGCTGGCCAACGTCGGCTTCGGCCTGGAGTTGGCAGGCGTGCCCAAGGACCAGCGGGAAATCCGCGCCCGGGAAATGCTCGCCCTGGTGGACCTCGCCGGTTTCGACAGCCGTCGTATCTGGCAACTCTCCGGTGGCCAGAAGCAACGTGTCGGCCTGGCCCGTGCATTGGCTGCCGACCCCCGCGTACTGCTGATGGACGAACCCTTCGGCGCCCTTGATGCGCAGATGCGCCTGACCCTGCAGACCGAACTCTTGCGCCTGTGCCGCAAGCTCAACAAGACCGTGCTGTTCGTCACCCACGATGTCGATGAAGCCATCGCGCTGGCGGACCGCTGCGTGGTGTTCGCCGGTCGCCCGGGCACCATCGACCATGTGCTCGATATTCCCCTGGGCGGTGAACGCAACCTGGTGCAATTGCGCTCTGACCCACGCTACGTGGAACTCTGCGCCGCCCTCTGGAAACGCCTGGCGCCCGACGTCGCCGGTGCTGCCGATCCCGCCTCATTGGCTCACTCGCTGGAGGTCGTATGATCCAGGTCTATCGCTTGCTGTTCCTGATTTTCCTGCTGGTGTTCTGGGAGTGTGTGTCCCGCTGGTTCGGCGTGGAATTTTTCATCAGCCGGCCTTCGGCGGTGGCGCAAAGCCTGTGGAAAATCCTCATGAACGGGGTGTTCTTCTATCACGCCGGCATCACCACCCTGGAAGCCGTGCTGGGCTTCTTCTTCGGCTCCCTCGCAGGCTTGATCGCCGGTTTGGTGCTGGGCCGCGCCAAGCTGCTGGCGGATATTCTCGACCCGTTCCTGACCGCCTTCTACAGCTTGCCGAAAGTCGCGCTGGCGCCGCTGTTCATCCTCTGGTTCGGCATCGGCTTGCCGATGAAAGTCATCCTGACCGCGGCCGTGGTGTTCTTCCTGGTGTTCCTCAACACCTACAGCGGCGTGCGCAACGTGTCCCGCGAGCAACTGACCATCCTGCGCCTGATGGGCGCCAAGGAGCGCGACCTGTTGACCATGGTGGTCATCCCGTCCGCTTTCACCTGGGTATTCACCGGCCTGCGCCTGTCGGTGCCCTATGCGCTGATCGGCGCGCTGGTGGGCGAGATCATCGCCGCCAACCGGGGCCTGGGCTACCTGCTCTCGGATGCAGCCTCGCAGTTCGATACCGCCGGTGTATTTGCCGCACTGGTGGGGATCATCGCCCTCGCGCTGATCCTGAACACGGCGGTGAAGCTGGCCGAACGCAAGTTGATGCCGTGGAAGGCCAACGAAGCGGAACGTGAAGTTGCGGTTTAACCCCTTATTTTTGTGGAGCTTGATCATGTTCAAACCACTGTTCATCGCCAGCGTTTTACTCGCTTCCTGCCTGCCCGCCGCGCAGGCCCGGGACCTGACCAAAGTCACCCTGGCGTTCCCCAGCGAAGGCTTCCTCTATGTGCCGATCTACGTCGCGCAGAAGCAAGGCTACTTCGCCGATGAAGGCCTGAATGTGGACGTCATCGTATTCCAGAAAGGCGGCTCGGCAGCACTCACCGCCGTGCTGGGGCGTGATGCGGATGCGTACGTCGGCCTGCCCGCCGTCGCGGTGCGCGCCCGCACCAAAGGCCAGAATGTCCAGGCATTCGCCGCCGTGCAGACCCAGTTCGGCAGCACCGTGGTGATCGACGGTGCCTCGGCGCAAAAGGCCGGCGTGTCGGCCACCTCATCCCTGGCCGCCCGTGCCCAGGCCCTCAAGGGCTTGAAGATCGGCGTCACTGGCCCTGGCAGCACCACCGACATGCTGGTGCGCTACCTGGCCAAGGATGCGGGGCTCAACCCGGACAAAGACTTCACCATCATGCCCATCGGGGGCGCGCCAAACATGCTCGCGGCGTTTTCCCAGGGCAGCATCAACGGCTTCTCGCTGTCGCCACCCACCATCACCACCGCCGAGAAGCAAGGCGGCTTTGTGTTGATGGACCTGGCGAAGGGCGAATACAAACCCCTGGACGGCTTCCTCTTCACTGCGATGATTGCCCGTGAAGACTGGCTGGCCAGCAACAAGGTCACGGCCGAAAAAATGGTCCGCGCCCTGTGGCGTGCCGAACACCTGATTGCCAGCGACCCGGACAAGGCCCGCGAGTCGGTGCGCCCGTATTTCGCCAACACCGACGCCGCCATTTTCAATGCTGCCTGGACCGCTTCGCTGCCGTCCTACCCGGCCACGCCGCGCATCGAGAAAGACGGCGTTGAGAAAAACATCCGCTTCATGAACGCTGTGGAGAGCGACCCGGTCGAACTCGACCCGCAGCAGGTCTACACCAACTCCATCGTCGACGCCGTGGCGCCGACTGTTTCCACCCTTCAGGGAGAGGCGAAATGACGCCCGAGGTTCACCTGGTCAATGTTTTTCCCGCCACCGCCCGTGGCGGCAACCCCGCGCCAACCGTGGCCGTCGCCGATGGCATGAGCGATGCCGACATGCAGCAAGTCGCCCGCGACTATGGCCATGAGTGCGGCTTCGTGTTCGCCGCACCGGTTGGCAGCGAGTTCGATTTTACCTTGCGCTTCTGGGTGCCCAACCACGAGATGGAAATGTGCGGCCACGCCACCGTGGGAGCGGTGTGGCTGCTGGATCGGTTGGGCAGGCTGCACAAGGACCGCCTGACGTTATCGACCCTGAGCGGTCCGGTGGATGCGCGGATCACCGCTGCGGGCACCCCGGATATCCAGGTGGAAATCAGCCAGCCCAAGGGCCAGGTCGAGGCGTTGAACGATGCCGAAGTCGAGGCCGAGATTCTGTCGGTGCTCGGCATCACTTCCAACGAACTGGCACCGCTGCCGATCCAGAACGCTTGCACCAGCCGGGTGAAAACCCTGATCGCGCTGAAAAGCGTGGCGGTACTGGATAGCCTGAAACCGGATTACCGGCGGATGCAGCAACTGTGCGAGCGCATCGGCTCCACCGGTTTGTACCCCTATGCGCCATCGGATCTGGACGGGCGACAGTTTGATGCGCGGCAGTTTCCCAAGTCCTCGGGTTACCCGGAAGACGCCGCCACCGGCATCGCGGCTGCCGCGTTGGTGTTTGGCTTGTTGGAGAATGGCCTGGTGACGGCAGATGATCGCCCGGTGCACATCCGCCAGGGCCGGGCCATGGGCCGACCTTCGCAAATCTCCCTGCGGTTTCGCCGGGATGCAGCGGGGCAGGTGCAAGGTTGCTGGCTGGGTGGGCATGTGGAATTTGTCGAGGAACCGGCATGAGCGTGCGCGAAAAACTGCAAGCCCTCGGGCTGGAGTTACCCGAAGCGCCGAGCCCCAAGGGGGACTACGTGCCGGTGACGATTCATGGAGGCGTGGCGTATGTCAGCGGGCAGGTTTGTCGGCAGGGTGACAGCGTGATTACCGGGCCAGTGACGGACCAGACCTCTACGGAGTTGGTCAACGAAGCAGGGCGGACCTGTGTGCTGCGGGCCTTGAGCGTGCTGGACCAGGCGGTAGGGCTGGAGAACGTCGAGCGCATCCTGTTCGTTCGCGGGTTTGTGTTTGGCGGGGAAGGTTTCCAGGGCTTCTCCAAGGTTGTCGACGGCGCCTCGCAACTGTTGATTGAGCTGTTTGGCGAGCACGGCCGGCATGCGCGTTCGGCGGTGGGCGTGGCGGGATTACCCAGCAACGGCCTGCTGGAACTGGAACTGACGGCGGTCGTCACTGCCTGAACCACCCACCAAAATGTGGCGAGGGAGCTTGCTCCCGCTGGGCTGCGCAGCCGCCCCAAAACCGATGATCACAGTGCCTCAGGCATACCGCGTGAACCGGTCCGGGAGCGCTTCGCGCTCCAGCGGGAGCAAGCTCCCTCGCCACAGGATTCGTGTTGCTTTCACCTCTGCAGGAACCCCGGCGAACGAGTAAACTGCCCGCCTTTTATTCTCACGACGAGACGGTGAGCTTTTGAACGCAGGAAAAACCGCAGGGCTGTTGCTGCTCACCGCCTTATTGGCGGGATGCGGCACCTCGCCACCCCGCACCCCCAACGACATCTGCGGCATCTTCCGCGAAAAAGACGATTGGTACGACGCCGCCAAGGTGACCCAGGCGCGCTGGGGCGTGCCGATCCAGGTGCCGTTCGCGATCATGTATCAGGAATCGGGCTTCCGGCAGGACGCCAAGACCCCACGCAAGTACCTGCTGTGGATCATCCCCTGGGGTCGTGTGTCTACGGCCTCCGGCTACGCCCAGGCCAAGGACGAAGTGTGGAGCGACTACCAGAAAAGCACCGGACGCTACGGCGCCAGCCGGCAGGACTTTGACGACGCCATCGACTTTGTCGGCTGGTACATGGACAAGACCTACACCATCAACGGCGTATACAAATACGATGCCTACGGCCAGTACCTGAATTACCACGAAGGCTGGGGCGGTTACCGGCAGCGTACCTACGCGAGCAAAGCCTGGCTGATGCCGGTGGCAGGCAAGGTTCAGGCGCGTTCGCAGATGTATGCGGCGCAATATGCGGGCTGCAAGAATGATCTGGGGCGTGGGTTCTGGAGCCGGTTCTGGCATTGGCTTTAAGTGCTCGGGCAGTCCTTTGCCCGGCGTAGGAGAGCGGAGCTAAACGGCTAACCATCCCACCAATGGCACTACCGCCAACGTGCTTAGCGCCATTGAGATTACGTTGCCGATATAAGGATGAAAGTGCGGTGGTAACCGTCCTGCAATCGCGCAGGCCAGTGGCGGCGCCATCAGCGCGCCGAGCAACGCACTGGACCCCATCACCATCCAGCTGCCGCCATGGGTCAATACGGCTGCCGGGACTACCGATACCAGCGGGACATACGTGGGATACCAGCCTCGTTTTATCCACTGATGTCGCCAGATCACCACGCCCAGCGCTGATGTCAGCGCTTGCGCGCCGATCAGGTGCAGTATCAGGCCGGATCCATAGGCCGGGCTCATCGGGTTCAGCGCGTAAGCCAGTAACACACCCGCCAGCAAGCCAAGGCTGGCCAGCTCATTGCCGAAGAACGGCGCTTCGGAAAAGTCAGCCAATACCCTCCGCACGCTCCACACCACACCATAAGTCGGTGGCTTCAGCGGGGCGGGCCTTTGCGGCGCTGTGTAATCGCTTCGTACCAGGACCGGCACGTGACGGCACAATACAAAGGCAATCACACTGCCAACCGCCATCCCAAGCACATTTCCGATCACCACCGGCAAGCCCAGCGGTATGCAGACGTAATTAACGATCAACAAACACATCGGCGTGACCAGTAAACCTCCCAGTACGGCGCCGTTGAGCGTCACTTTCCAGCCACCTCCGAACATCAGCACCATTGCCGCCGGCAGTGAAACAAACGCTGCAAACGTCGGTTGCCAAGTGTCAGCGGTCACCGTCCAGCCCCATAACGCGTTGCTTAGCAGCAAGCCGAGTAAGGAGCTGGTTATCAGCCACGGCCACAGCCCTGTGCCGTACGAGATAGCAAAGCCCTGCCAGGACTTGCCCGTGCGGCTGGCCCACCACGCCAGATACGCACCGCCCAGCAGGCCCAGTGACGCCAGTTCGTGTTTGTAGAACGCGACCTCGCTGATATCCCCCAACACCCAGCGCAGCCACGCACTGGGATGTGGAAGGCTGGTCACCATATCGGCATATCCCGGCCAAGGGTAAATAAGGGCTATCCATAGGATCAGCAAAGCAATGGCAAGACCCAGAACTATGACGGTGTTATCGGCCCGGGAGCGCCCTGCACGCGGCTTTTCAAAGAGGCTTTCCATGATGCACCCTCCGATCAGCGTGGCAGGGCAGGGTGCTGGGTGTACCCGAGCATCTGGTCGTAAAGATCAGCACGCCGGTCCCGCTGCAAGTCGTTAAGACTGTTCCAGATAGGCGCGCTGCGGGCACTGGTGAGATCGACATCGGCGAAAAGGATCTCCTGCCGATTCGCCGACGCCACCGTACCGATGGGCCATCCATTGGTACCGGCAATCAGCGAACATCCCAGGTAACGCGCATCGCGCTCCTCGCCGATACGACTGGCGGCAGCGATAAACACGTTATTGACGTGGGCGGCGGTCATCGTGAGATACGACGCCATGCACTTCCCCGCGTCGTCGAACAACGGCGGCGGGGTCCACACCCAGTTGTTGAGGCTGCAAATAATATCGGCGCCTTGCTGGCTGAGGATGCGTGGCACCTCGGGAAACCAAATGTCCCAGCAGATCAACAGGCCAATACGGCCTATGGGTGTTTCGAAAACGGGGAATCCTGTATCGCCGGGAGTGAACCAGAGCTTCTCCAGGTTCCACAGATGGGCCTTGCGGTACTTGCCAATAAAGCCATCCGGCCCCAGCAATACAGCCGTATTGAACAGCTGCATAGCGGAAATTTCGCTGAGGCCTGCCACCAGGTACACCTGATGTTTACAGGCAAAATCTGTCCAGGCCTGCACACTTGGCCCACCCGGAATGGCCTCGGCATGATCAAACGCGTCCTGACGGCTGGAGAAGAAATAGCCACAGTTAGAGAGCTCTGGCAGCACGATCAGATTGGCACCGCCGCTCACTGCTTCCGTCGCCAGCTCAAGGCTATGACGCAGGTTGCGCTCCCGGTTTTCCATTCCGACCTGGGGATCAAACTGTACGACAGCTATGCGAACAGGACTTGTTGGATCGTTCATTGCGGGTGACCTCTTATTTTTATTCAGCCAGAAGTGGCTGGATGTTTATAAGAGGCGACCTGATGTTTAAATGAAAGTCGGACGCGTCCGATAGCAATGTAGTTTGCTTCTGCCAAGGCTTTTGCATGGTGTGTTTATTTTGCTGGGGGTGAATACTCTGTTTTGTATTCTGGATAGTCTTGCATTGAGAATCCTCCATTGAAGAGGGCGCCAGTTCTATTGCAGATATTTATGACGGTATCTATTGCGCCCCTGAAACAAGGCTCTGTCCATCCGGCATCTACTGAAAAAGATTCGCCGCAGAGGTAAAGTCCAGACTTGAATGAGTAGTCCTTATTGTATTTCATTAAGCTGACAGCCTCATAGTAGGTCCCTGGTCTGTACAATTTTGCGCATCCCAATGAGTTTTGGTCATTCATCCAGCGTTGCACGATGGCCTGCTCGTGGCCGATGTATGGAGAAATTTTTTCTTGGATGTTAGTGGATTTAACCAGGATTCTATCCAGCTCTTCTATGCACTTGGTTATTAACTCTTTGTCACTTAGTGAAGATAACTTTGTTGCGTCATCTTCCCAGGTGTAGCTCAAGAGTATGCAGTCATAGGTGTGATGCTCGTTATAGCGATAGGTATATACGTCATGTATGAAACTGTCGGTAACGATGGCTTGCGGGATCTTCGTGTTTTTGGACAGGAAGGTTTTTTTTAACGGGGCGTACACTTTGCAGCTGGTTTCCCAGTGAGCAGTTTTATAGGCATTTATCGTGTCGTAAGGGAGCATCTCTTCATCGAAACCCTCAAGCAGTATTTGTGTTTCGATTATCCAGGAGGGGAGCGTGATGATGACCGAGTCGAAGTCGGCATGGCAGACTTCAGTTTTTTTGGGGTTACTAGCATTCCAATGATAATAAACGCGCGTTTTCCCATTTCTCAGCTTTTCCAGTTTTTTTACTGGAGAGTCAGTCAGTAATCCATCCGTCTTCTTGAGGCTGAGGTCATACACGGAGTCGCTTATTTCAGGAGTACTCATAAAGAGCAGACATTCTGCCAAGGCCCCGAGACCTTTGTAGCTGGGCTTATTAAACTCTAGTCCCCGAGAGTCAAAAACGGCCGGACTTCTCAGGTGCGGCGAGTCGACTGCCTCGCCATCCAGTTTGACCCGGCCATGAATTAGCTGGAGGTGACTGCTGAAACCAAAAATCGCAGTCCGCAGGGGATAAAGCGAGCAAATGTCATAAAATGCTCCCCAACTGCCATCGCCTATTCCAATTGCATAGAACACAGCCGACTCTTGCGTCGTCATGCCCATGCCACCGAAGTCACCGGGGCGTTCCTTGTGCCAAGACTCAATAACCGGCATTTTCACTAAATCCCTAAACGAGATACTTTCGTACTTTTCAACTACCCTGGTCCAAAATAATTCCCATTGCTCGCTTCCGTATAATTCCGCAACTTTCTGAGTCATACGGTTCGCAAAGTTTCGCCATTTTGCAGACACTGCACTCAGGGTCTCGCCAGGTGGAGGCGTTATACCATCTTTGTTTTTCCAGATCAGCATGGTGGGCTGACTACTATTATCTATACTCCCTTCGCGTAAGTAGATCCCGGTTGATGTGACCCACGGGCTTCCCGGATTTGGGAAGTTTGAATGAACAAGATCAAACGCTTTGGTGTAATAGGCCATCATGGATCGGCCTTCAGTGGGGTTTTCATCAGATCGATTAAAAAAAGGCATACGCATCGCGCCCATTTCAAAGGGCGGTCGTCCTGTATTGTTGGAGCGCTGTCCACCAAGAACGGTAAGGTGTCTGCCTCCGATTCTTTTGGATTTCTCGATCAGGGATATGTCTTTAAAGCCGCAGCGATACAGTTCTCTTGCTGCAGTAAGGCCTGTGATGCCTGCCCCGATGATACATATTTTGTGGTCCAAATGAGGCGCCTTTGCAATTCCGCCTTTTTGCTCCACTAAGGCTCGATAATCGAAGCATAAGTCTGGTGGGCCAGGAAAACGGCCCCGCCATTTATTTCTGGTAGATCTCTTTTCTCTGGAAGCGCGGGCAGCAATATCAGCCGGGTAATTGAAGTCTGATCCTATGGTCATACAAGTCATCCTTGATGTTCTATGTTTCTGGATAGTTAGGCTGCTCGTTGTATCGAAGAAGATAAATAGGTGGTTTGTATTTTTTTTAAGTACGTTTTCGTGATTTTTTGTAGGTTGGTGCATTCGAACTGGCAGGCTATTGGAGAAAACGAGGTATGTGGGCTTGCCAAATGCGTTTGACTCTGGGAAAACGCCCATTTGGCGCGATCCGCGCATTACACAAAACGAGAAAAAATGAGCACCGAACTGGAAATCACCGACATCCGCCTCGGCGACGGCAAAACCGTGGTCAAAGGCGCCCTGATCACCACGCAATACACCGGCACTCTGGAAGACGGCACGGTGTTCGACTCCTCATGGGAACGCGGCAAGCCGTTTCAGTGCGTGATCGGCACCGGTCGCGTCATCAAGGGCTGGGACCAGGGGCTGATGGGCATGAAAGTTGGCGGCATTCGCACGTTGTTCGTGCCGGCGCACCTGGCCTACGGCGAGCGCTCGATGGGGGCGCATATCACGCCCAACAGTAATTTGCGGTTTGAGATTGAGTTGCTGGAAGTACTGACGCGGGATGATTGAGGGGCGGTGAACATGGATGTTGTTGAAGCAGGGGAGTTGCCGCGCAGTTCGATAGCGGGCATTCGGGTGGTTGAGCTGACCCTTGAGGATGAAGCCGAGTTGCAGCGCTTTTTCGAAGCAGCCCCGGAATATTTTCTCGCGGTCAACGGTGAGCCAGCCTCACCCACGGAGGCGCGAGATGAGTTGACTCTTCAACTGCCTGGTACCTGGAGCTACACGCGGATGTATTGGATTGGCTACCGCAATGCCGAAGGGCAGTTGGTTGCGGTGGTGAATGTGGCGTCGGATCTGTTGGCGGTCGGGGTTTGGCATATCGGGTTGCTGTTGGTGGCCACGCCGTTGCATGGCACCGGGTTTGCGCGGCAGTTGCATGCCGATTTCCAGGATTGGGTAGTGAGCCTGGGCGCACGCTGGTTGCGGCTGACGCTGGTGGTGGGGAACGTCAAGGCTGAGCGGTTCTGGCCCCGGCTTGGGTATGTTCAGGTGCGGACTCGGGATGGCATCGAGATGGGGCGGCAGGTGAATCGGGTTTCCATTCAGGTGAAGGCGTTGGCGGGTGGGGCGATCAATGAGTATTTGGCGCTGGTGGAGCGTGATCGACCGTCTTCTGCGTAGCAGCTGTCGAGCCTGGGAGAGGCTGCGTTCGGCGACTCGGTGGAGTGTCTGGCTTGATGATCGCAGTGTGGCCGACGCAGCCTCGCTTGGGCTCGACAGCTGCTACGGGGGGGGAGAGCTGCGCAGTGGTGCGTACCTGAACCCTCCCTGAAGAACCTGCCCAAACCCATCGGGTAAATTTTCCTACGGTTTACTCTCATTAATTCGGAGCGTAAGCTTCGCGCGTTTTCATCAATAGCGGAGACCCTCAGTGGGTACTTGTTCGAGTGACAGTCGTCGGCCGGTCTCGATAACCGGCACATACTTGGCAAGATAACGCGCATTTTTCCGATGCCGTTGTCTCGCCCAGAAGCGAGAAGCGGCATTTCGATGGTGGCCAGTCCTGGCCCGATTCCGAATTCCCCTCTCATCGACGCTTAACAGTACGTGATGCCTTGCATCGCGGTACTGCGGACGCGCCTGTCGTTTGCGACGGGCGGGCCTGTCCTGTCGTGCCCGTGACTCAATCACGGCCCAGGATGGTCGTACCTGGCCGAAGGTTTCCTCGCGTAAGTTTGGCTGGTCATGAATAGGGAAGACGCCTATGCAAGCAATCAACAACATCAACCTCAACTCGCTGATCGACACGCTGGTCAGCCTCACCGCGGCCTTCATTCTCGGTGGCCTGATCGGGTTTGAGCGTCAGTACCGCCAGCGCACGGCGGGGCTGCGCACCAACGTGCTGGTGGCGGTGGGAGCGGCGATTTTCGTCGACATGGCCAACCGCCTGGGAGGCGCCGAAGGGGCGGTGCGGGTCGTGGCCTATGTGGTCTCGGGCATCGGTTTTCTCGGTGCCGGTGTGATCATGCGTGAAGAAGGCAACGTGCGCGGCCTGAATACTGCGGCCACGCTCTGGGCGTCGGCGGCGGTGGGTGCCTGTGCCGGTGCCGACCTGATCCTCGAAGCGCTGCTCGGTACGCTGTTTGTGCTGGCGGCCAACACGCTGCTGCGCCCGATCGTCAATAACATCAACCGCCAGCCACTGGACGTGGTGTCGGCCGAGGTGACCAACATTCTGTATGTGGTGGCCCGGCGTACCCAGCAGAAGGCGGTATTGGCCTTGCTCGAAGCCGAACTTGCTCGCTGCAACTACCCGGCCAGTGATGTGGACGTACGTCCCTTTGGTCCTGAAGAGGTGGAAATCGAGGCGACGCTGGCCGTGACCTCGGTAGACGGTGACGAACTGGATGCGCTGGTGGCGCGTATTTCCACTTCAGCCCTCGTGGTGCAAGCGTTCTGGAGTCCGAGTACCACCGACTAGGCCGCCTTGGCGCCCCCGGGACCGGCTCTTTACTATGCTTGTGGTGAGGAAAAGTCCTACATTCAGCTGGGACTATCCCTTCAGTTGTTACGCCGTTCCATTGGTAAGGTTGCGCGCTTGCGACTAGCCAGGCACGCAGGTGCCGCCTACCTAGGGTTATGCGCTGTTCAAATGGAGGGACCCGACTGCTGCTTGTAGGACTGTTCAGTTCCGTTCGTCGGAACTGTCATTTCTCACAGGTAGATAGGTCCCGTGTGATGTGTAACGGTACTGAATCCTCCCAGGGGAGCCTTATGAGCAAAGCTTTAATCGTGGATGACCATCCATTTATCCGCGCAACCGTCCGCTATCTGCTGAAGCAGGAAGGCTTCGACACGATCTTCGAGGCCGGCAACGGCGCCGATGCCATGCAGATTGCCCGGGAGGAACGCCCCGAACTGATCATCCTCGACCTGGCGATGCCGAAGCTGGGTGGCCTGGAGGTGATCAGCCGGATCAAGGCGCTGGGCCTGCCGTGCAAGATCCTGGTGCTGACGTCCTACCTGGCGGTGTTTTTTTCCACCCGCTGCATGCGTGCAGGCGCGATGGGGTTTGTCGCCAAGACCGGCGAGCTGGATGAGCTGCAAAAAGCGATCAAGGCCGTGATGTCCAACTACAGCTGCTTTCCGAGCCTGCCCACCAGCTCGGTGCGCCGCGACGATTTGCAATCCACCGAGCAGGACCTGGTGGCAGAGCTTTCCGACCGCGAGCTGACCGTACTGCAGAAGCTGGCGCTGGGGTTGGGTAACAAGGAAATTGCCGAGGACATGTTGCTCAGCCACAAGACCATCAGCACTTATAAAACCCGACTGAAGGAGAAGCTGCGGATGTCGTCGGTGGTGCATTTGTCCAAGTTCGCCCAGCGCAATCATCTGATCTGAAATGATCAACTTTCGGGTCTTGTGGCTCAGCGCAAGTGTGCTGCTGGGCGCGCTCTGCACACAAGGCCTGGCGCTTGGCGAGCCGCGCACCCTGTATCTGTTGGGGCATTCCGTCATTGAAACGCCCGCCGTACGGCTGCATGAAACGCAGTGGAGCTGGCTGCGCGAACGGCGCCGGTTGTTGATGGGGATCTCTGGGCCCGACTACGCACCATTCGAGTTGAGCACCAGCGATGAACTCGAGGGGATTACGGCGGATTACGCGTCGCTGATCGCCGATGCGCTGAACATCACGATAGAAGTGCGCCGCTACGACAATCGTGATGAAGTCATCACCGCGCTCAAGCGTGGCGAGGTGGATTTTGTGGGATCTGCCAATGGCTACGAGGCGGCAGACCCGCAGTTGGTACTCTCGCGCTCCTATGCCATGGATCAACCGACCCTGGTCACCCGCACGGGTGACAGCCAGGGCCTGAGCAGCGACCTGGCCGATAAACGTGTGGCGATGTTTTATCACTACATGCAGCCTGACGCGGTGCAGGCGTTTTACCCCAATGCCCGGATCCAGCTGTTCCCTTCAACCTTCGAGGCCATCGGCGCGGTTGCGTTCGGCCATGCAGATGTTTACCTCGGCGATGCAATCAGCACCAACTACCTGATCAACAGGAACCACCTGAACAACGTCCGCATGGCCGACTTCTCGTCACTTGAGGTCAATCCCTTCGCGTTTGCATTTTCCCGGGACAACGCGCGCTTGCTGTCGATCATCAATGCGGCACTGGCGGTGATCCCGGTCAGCGAGCAGATGGAAATCCTGCGGCGCTGGAGTGCCGGCAACCTGGGGTTCCTGGGGGCGGACCGGCTGCGCTTGAGTGCCAGTGAACAGCGTTGGCTGGACAAGAACCCGAGGATCAAGGTCGCTGTACTCGACAAGTTCCTGCCGGTTTCATTTATCGACAAGCAGGGCGCGTTCGAAGGGTTGAGCGCCGAGGTGCTGGCCCGCATCAGCTTGCGCACGGGATTGAAGTTTGACTTCATTCCCGGCACCTCGATGCTCCGGCAAATCGACAGGGTCAACACCGGTGGTGCAGACATGATCGCGGTGGTCACCCCCAGCGTCGAGCGCACGGACAAGGTACGCATTACCCGGCCTTACCTGACCAATCCGTTTGTGTTGGTCAGTCGCATTGATGACGGCAGCCCCCTTACCCTGGAAGACATGGCCGGCAAGCGCCTGGCGCTGATTGGCAGCAATAGCCTGCAGGAGGGCATCGCCCAGGACTATCCGAGCATCAAGTTCGTGGACGTCGAGAACCCCGAGCACGGCATGGAGCTGGTGGCCGATGGCGGTGCCGATGCCGCCGTCAATACCTTGATCAGCGCCCGCTACATGATTGCCCGCGAGTACCGTGACCGGTTGCGGATCACCAGCACGGTCGGGTCCGAGCCGGCCCGCATAGCCTTTGGCGTCAACCGCAGCCAACTGGAGTTGTATTCGATCCTCGACAAGGCGCTGCTGAGTATTACGCCCCAGGAAATGGACGAATTGGCTGGCCACTGGCGTAGCGAGGTATTGGTTGAAGACAGCTACTGGGCGCGGCACCGCAATGCGATTATTCAAGGTTTCAGCCTGGCGGCGCTGCTGTTGCTGATCACCCTCGGCTGGGCGATTTATCTGCGTCAGCTGATACGCAAGCGCGTCGAGGCCGAACGAGCGCTGAGTGATCAGATGCGCTTTATGGGCGTGCTGATCGACGGCACACCCCATCCGATTTATGTGCGTGATCGCCTGGGCCGGCTGATGGCGTGCAATAGCGCTTACCTTGATGTGTTCGGTTTCAAGCTGGAGGACGTGACCGGTAAAACCGTGGTCGAGACCGACACCGGCAATCGCCCCCAGGCCGAGTCTTTTCATCAGGATTACCTGCGCTTGATGGAGCGGGGCGAGCCACAGATCCAGGACCGCGTGCTCAAGGTGCCGGGCGGTGCGGTCCTGACCATCTACCACTGGATGCTGCCGTACCGCGACGGTAATGAGCAGGTGGTGGGCATGATCGCCGGCTGGGTGGATGTCAGCGAAAGGCAGCAACTGCTCGGCCAGTTGCAGGAGGCCAAGGAGGATGCCGACGCGGCCAACCGCGCCAAGACCACGTTTCTCGCGACCATGAGCCATGAAATCCGCACGCCCATGAACGCCGTGATCGGCATGATCGAACTGGCCCTGAAAGCCGCCGAACAAAACCGGGCCGACCGCGATGCGCTGGAGGTGGCCGCTGATGCGTCACGGGGCATGCTGGAATTGATCGGCGATATCCTCGATATCGCGCGTATAGAATCGGGCCACCTGTCCCTGACCCTCGAGCCTTCGAACCTGCACGAGTTGCTGGCGTCGGTGGCGCGGGTTTTCGAGGGGCTGGCGCGGGCCAGGGGCCTGGTACTGCAGGTGGAGCTCGACCCGCTGATTGATCGGTACGTGCTGGTGGACCCGATGCGCTTCAAGCAAGTGGTGTCGAACCTTTTGAGCAACGCGATCAAGTTCACCCCTCACGGCCGGGTGCGGCTTGGCGCGTCCGGCTCGTCGGCGATTGCCAGCGGCTACTTGAACCTAAGGCTGTGGGTGGAAGACACCGGCATCGGCATCAGTGTCGAAGACCAGAAGCGCCTGTTCAACCCGTTTATCCAGGGCAGCAACACTGCGCAATCGGCGCGCAGCGGTTCGGGCCTGGGCCTGGTCATCAGCCGCAACCTGTGCGAGATGCTGGGGGGACAATTGCAATTGAGCAGCCTGCTGGGGCAGGGCACTCGGGTGGATGTCACCCTGGAGCTGGCAGTCGCCGACACCACGCTGATGCCGCCCGTACCGGTTGCCGTGGAAACTCCGCCGGCCCACGCGCTGAACATTCTGGTGGTGGATGACTACCCGGCCAACCGGCTGCTGCTGGCCCGGCAATTGAGCTTCCTGGGGCACCGGATCACCACCGCCGAAGATGGCGTCGAGGGGCTTGAGTTGTGGCTGTCCGGGCATTTTGACGGGGTGATTACCGACTGCAATATGCCGTTCAAGGACGGTTATGAGTTGGCGCGGGATATCCGCACCCTGGAGAGCGAGCGTGGCCTGGCGCCGTGCCTGTTGCTGGGGTTTACCGCCAACGCCTAGCCCGAGGAAGCCGAGCGCTGCCGGCAGGCGGGCATGGATGGCTGCCTGTTCAAACCCACCGGGCTTGAGGATTTGCATGCGGCCCTGGCGCGGCGCACGGCCACACCTTCGGTGGCGCCCGGCACCACGTATGAACTGGCGGCAGACTTTGACTTGAGCCACCTTGAGAAACTGACCGGCGGGGATATCGACGCGGTGAAGGAGCTGCTGGCGCCCTTGCTCGACAGCCTTGAGGCAGACCATGGGCAGCTGGTGAACCTGCAACGCAAGGCAGACTTTGCCGGCCTGCATGACCTGGCCCATCGCACCAAGGGCGGGGCAAAGATGGTCAAGGCCCATGCACTGATGGTTTGCTGCGAGGTATTGGAAAGCGTTTGTGAACGTCAGGCCCGCGACGAATTGGCCAGTGCCGTCGATGGCATGGATGAAGCGCTCGCGCACCTGCACCACGCGCTGTCGGGGTATTGCAATCAGACTTGACCGGTGCGGAGGGGTATTGAGCTGTTTGGGACAACTCCTACGTGAAGGTGGAACAAGCCTTATTTAGTCTTCGGAATATGTCTGGAAAATAGTGCGTCCAGTCCTTCACGAGCGCTTCTTGCTCAGGTGTTCGCCATGCCAAACAAAGCACTGACCCTCCTGATCGCCGATGAACAGCATCTGCAACGACTGTACATCGAAAAAATGCTCAACCAACTGGGCTACTACCGCATCGTTCCGGTGCAGACGTTCGAAGAAGTGCGGATCCTCACGGCGATTCCGGCCAGGCCGTTCGATGTGCTGATCATCAACGCCGGGCTGGCAGACAGCGACGGCGGGGTGCTGGCCTTCCAGGAACAGCACCCGCAGATTCGCCATGTGCTGGTCTACGATATCCGCGAACTGGGCACGCCGGCCGCCGCACCAACCCTGCTGGTGCGCCTGCCGGGTACGCCGGACAGCATCAACCTTGAACACTTCATGGACATCATCGACCCGCCGTCAGCCACCGACGGGTTGCGGGTGTTGCCGTGGCTGCGAGAGTTGTCCGGCAGCCCTGCGGCTTAGTCCCAGTTCGGCGCGATGCCTTTGGGGCTGGTCAGCCGATGGCC
>NZ_JACARK010001432.1:0-391 GCF_013386655.1 Pseudomonas sp. K5002
TCACCAGTTGCACCAACACCAGCAACCCGCGCAACGTGATTGCCGCCGGCCTGCTGGCACGCAATGCCAACAAGCTCGGCCTGGCCCGCAAGCCGTGGGTCAAGTCGTCCCTGGCACCGGGTTCGAAAACCGTCGCGATGTACCTCGACGAAGCCGGGCTGACCACCGAGCTGGAGCAGTTGGGTTTCGGCGTGGTGGCGTTCGCCTGCACCACCTGCAACGGCATGTCCGGCGCACTCGATCCGGTGATCCAGCAAGAGATCATCGACCGCGACCTGTACGCCACCGCCGTGCTTTCGGGTAACCGCAACTTCGACGGCCGTATCCACCCGTACGCCAAGCAAGCGTTCCTCGCGTCGCCGCCGCTGGTGGTGGCCTATGCGATTGCCGG
>NZ_JACARK010001433.1:0-1270 GCF_013386655.1 Pseudomonas sp. K5002
CGGTTTTCCAGGCCGGCGTCGCGTTCCTTGATGGCGCCGAGGAATACCGGGTCGTTGCGCAGGGCCTGTTCGTAGACATCGAACGGGCCCATGGCGGCCTGGGCACTGCCGCAGGCGAGCAGCAAGGCGATGAACATCGGCTTCATGCTCATTCCTCGGTCAATGCCGAGCCGGCGCGGTCCAGCAGCGGCTTGAACAGGTAATTGAGCAAGGAGCGCTCGCCGGTGCGGATGAACATCTCGGCGGGCATCCCCGGCTTGATCACCAGGCCATGGAGTTTCTCCAGGGCGCTGCTGCTGACGGTGGTGCGCAGCACGTAGTAAGGCATGCCGGTTTTTTCGTCGAGCATCTGGTCGGCGGAGATCAGGCTCACCTCCCCCGGCACCCGCGGCGTGCGGCTCTGATTGAAGGCGGTGAAGAGAATGTCCACCGGCAAGTGCGCACCGACCTTGTCCACCAGGTGCACTGGCAGGCGCCCTTCGACTTCCAGGCGGGTGTCCTGGGGCACGATTTCCAGCAGGGTTTCACCGGCACGCACCACGGCGCCTTCGGTGTGCACGCCCAGGTTGACCGCGATGCCATCGGCGGGCGCGTTGATCTCGCTGTGCTGCAGGTCGAAACCGGCGGAGGTCAGTTGTTGTTCCAGGGTCAGGCTGCGCAGCTGCGCGTCGGCCAGTTGGCTGCGCACTTCCTTCTGGTACTCCTCGCTGTGCTGCTGCAACTTGAGGCGCGACTCGAGGATGCCCTGCTCCACCCGCCCGCTTTCGCCGGTGTTCTGCGCCAGGTCCTGTTGCACCTGGGACAGTTGCCGCTGGTATTCCATCAGCCGGTTGCGCGGGATGTAGCCGTTGTCGGCCAGGGGCTGCAGGTTGTTCAACTGGTCTCGCAGGGATTGCGCCTGGGCGGTCAGGTCACTGCGGGCGCGGCGCATGCCGTTCAGTTGCGCCGTAGCGCCTTCGATACTGGCGCGAATCCCGGCCTGTTCCCGGGCAAAGGCTTCGCGGCGGCTACTGAACAGTTGACGCTGGCCTTCGAGGACCAGTGCCAGGGCTTGATCCGGGTTGCCGCTCAGCTCGGGCGGAAAGGTGATCGTCGACTGGTTATCCCGCTCGCTCTGCCACCGTGCCACGCTGGCCCAGGCCATGCGGTACTGGGCTTGCAGGGAGTGCACGTCGGCCTGGTTCTGCGTCTGGTCGAGACGGAACAGCGGCTGGCCCTGCTTCACCGCCTCGCCCTCACGCACCAGGATCCGGCTGACCACGCCGGGGCT
>NZ_JACARK010001434.1:0-649 GCF_013386655.1 Pseudomonas sp. K5002
GCTCACCGAAGAAGGCATCGCCTACCTGTACAAGGCCCGTTCCCTGGAAGAGCGCCAGGCGATGATCGCCGCCGTGGCCGGGGTGACCGCCATCGGCTTGCGCCACAACCCCAAGGACACCGCACGCATGCGTCGCGAAGGCTTGATTGCGCTGCCCGAAGACCTCGGCATCCGCCGCACCGATGCCACCCGCGAGCTGCTGGCCGCCAAGAGCGTGGCCGATCTGGTGGAGTGGTCCGGTGGCTTGTACAACCCGCCCGCCAAGTTCAGGAGCTGGTAAATGCACGCACTCAAACTGCACGACCTGACACTGGCCGAACGCCTGGCCGACATGGCCGTCGACGCGTTGATCGATGAGGCAGACCTGTCGCCGAAACCCGCCCTGGTAGACCGTCGCGGCAACGGTGCCCATACCGATTTGCACCTCGGCTTGATGCACGCCTCGGCGCTGTCGCTGTGGCCGGCGTTCAAGGAAATGGCCGAGGCCGCTGTCGAATTTGGCGAAGTCGGTTTGCCCCTGCGTGAAGCCCTCGGGCGCATCGGTCGCGAAGGTGAACAGGCGATGCTCGTCACCACCAGCGGCGTAAATACCCATCGCGGCGCGATCTGGGCGCTCGGCCTGTTAGTCGCCGCTGCCGCACTGCAACCC
>NZ_JACARK010001435.1:0-1162 GCF_013386655.1 Pseudomonas sp. K5002
GCGCAAACCGCTACCGTCGCCAGCCTGGCCCAGGTCCAAGACCCAGGCCTGTTGCTGCGCCTCTACCGCGAACGCCTGCCGAAGATTCTCGGGCAGGCCGGCTCCGTGACCACGGTTGACCCTAAAGACGATTCCCGCCTGATCATTCAGGGAGCCGAACAATGACCGCCCACGCAGCCCCGATGCTCTCATCGGCCGAACAACGCAGCGCCGCCCGGCAACTGACCCTGGCGATGCTCGCCCTGGGCCTGCTCAGCCTGGGCCTGGTATGGCGCTGGCTGGCGCCGGACCAGACCGGCGTGAGCCAACTGCTGTTGGGCGTCGCCTCATTGCTGGTGGCCGTGCCCGTGATGCGTTCGGCCTGGTACAGCCTGCGGTATCCAAGTTTGCATGGCATCACCGACCAACTGATCGCCCTGGCCATGCTTGGCGCCTGGGCTACCGGTGACCTGCTGACCGCCGCGCTGCTGCCGATCATCATGATCTTCGGCCATGTGCTGGAAGAGCGCAGCGTCATCGGCTCCCAGGAAGCGATTCATGCCCTGGGCAAGCTGACCCGTAGCCACGCACGGTTGGTGCAGGCGGACGGGACGATCCTGGAAGTGGACAACGGCATCCTGAAGACCGGCGATATCGTCGAAGTGCGTGCCGGTGACCGCGTGCCCGCCGACGGCGTGGTGCTGTCGGGCCAGGCCAGCCTCGACACCGCGCCGATTACCGGTGAATCGGTGCCGCTGGAAGCGAGTGTCGGCGTGCAGGTGTTTGGTGGCGCGATCAACCTCGACGGTTTGCTGCGCCTGGAAGTGACCCGCACCGGCAATGAGTCGACGCTGGGCAAAGTCATCGCCCTGATGCAGAGCGCCGAACGTTCGAAGCCGCCGATCACCCGATTGCTGGAGCGCTACGCCGGCAGCTACATGGTGCTGGTGCTGTTGCTGGCGGCGGTCACCTGGTTTGTCACCAATGACGCCCAGGCGATGCTCGCGGTGCTGGTGGCGGCGTGCCCGTGTGCTTTGGTGTTGTCGGCGCCGGCCACGGCGATTGCGGGCATTGCGGTGGCGGCGCGTCACGGCATTCTGATTCGCAGCTCGGCGTTTCTCGAAGAGCTGGCGGACCTGACGTCCCTGGTGGTCGACAAGACCGGCACCCTGACGTTTGGCAC
>NZ_JACARK010001436.1:0-391 GCF_013386655.1 Pseudomonas sp. K5002
CCCGCTCCCACATTTGGATATCCACTCGCCGTTGGATCACTGCATCCAGGGCGGCGGTGGCGGTTCTTCCGACGCTTTGCTCGGTGGCGCATCGTCTGCCGCGCGAGTTGCTGACCCTGTGGCAGGACCGGGGACGCGCGAGTGCCGACGTCAAGGCGCTGGCCCGCCAGCATATCGATGAGCTGAACCAGAAGATCCGCGAGCTGGGGCAATTGCGCGATACGTTGCAGGACCTGGTGGAACACTGCCAGGGTGACCATCGGCCGGATTGCCCGATTCTCAGGGAGTTGGCGTCGGGCAGTTATTGCACCTGAGCAAGTTTAACCAGGCATGCACGGAACCTAATGTGGGAGCGGGCTTGCTCGCGAATGCGGAGTGTCAGTCAATACAT
>NZ_JACARK010001437.1:0-666 GCF_013386655.1 Pseudomonas sp. K5002
CGCCGACGGCGAAGTGCGCTGGGTGTTTGCCCGTGGCCGCTGCTACAAGGACCACCATGGCCGACCGGCGCGTTTTCTCGGCGCCGCCCTCGACCTGACCGAACGCAAGCACACCGAACAGGCCCTGCGCCAAAGCCAGACCGAGCTGCAACTGATCATCAACGCCATGCCGGTGTTGATCGGTTATGTCGACCACGAGCAGCGTTTTCGCCTGAACAACAGTGCCTACCTGGACTGGTACGGCATGACCCCGCAGGAGCTGTACGGCAAGAGCATCCGCGAAGTCGTGGGCGACGAAATCTATGCCGGGCGCGTCGACAAGATCGAGGCGGCACTCAAGGGCAAGGCCTGCAGTTTTGTCACCGTCACCCCGCACCATGACGGGCGGCCACGCCACGCGCTGATGAAGTACCTGCCGCGTTTCAGCGCTGACGGTTCAGTCAACGGTTTCTATATTTTTGTGATCGACGAGACCGAGCGCAAACTTACCGAGGAAGCCCTGCGCCACCTCAACGAAAACCTTGAAGAGCGCGTCAGCCAGCGCACCCAGGCCCTGGCCGAAGCCAACCAGCGCCTGCAAAACGAGATGTTCGAGCGCGAGCGTGCCGAAGACGCCCTGCGCCATGCCCAGAAGATGGAAGCGGTCGGCCAGCTCACCGGCGGCAT
>NZ_JACARK010001438.1:0-609 GCF_013386655.1 Pseudomonas sp. K5002
CGAAGCCGGGGTAGAACTGGTCAACCGCTACCGCAACGCCTGGACCGGTGACAACGGCACCCCGCCCCGTGTCACCCGGGTACAGGCGCTGATCCCGAACCCGGACGCCGCCACGCGCAACGATATCCAGGCCTACGTGCAACGCCAACAGAGCATCGGCGTGTACAAGGCGCCGGTGGATGATGATTTCGACGCCACCCTCAGGCGCCTCGGCATCCTGCACGGCCCGGTCGAGCAGATCATCGAGCAGTTGCAGCAAGGGCCGAGACTGACGGCCAACGACCACCTGGTGCTGCAAGTACAGACCGCCAGCACCCCGCTGCGGGAGGCGATCCGCGCGCTGGAAATCATCCGCGAACAGATCGCCCCGGCCCTGGGCTGGCAACCGACACTGCCCCAAGGAACCCTCACATGAGCTTCAAACTGGGCTTTCTCAGCCACGCCTTTGGCGACGATCCACAGCAGGTCTACCGCGACCTGATCGAACAATTCGAAGTCGCCGAGGCCCTCGGTTTCGACGGTGGCTGGATTGCCCAGCACCACCTGAGCAACGGCTTCGGCCGGCTGCCGTCGCCGCTGGTATTGCTGGCGGCGGTGGCCGAGCGAACC
>NZ_JACARK010001439.1:0-1440 GCF_013386655.1 Pseudomonas sp. K5002
ACCCGCGCCGCGGTGCAAGGTTTCCCGGAGCGCAAGCTGCACGCCTACCCGCTGCCGTGCCCGGACGAATACCTCGAGCTGCCCCTGGGCGAGCACGCCGAGCTGTACCCGGAAGTCAGCTTCCAGTCGCAGCCGGACGTCGATGAAGAACAACGCTGGTGGCGTTTCGACCCGCGCGTCGAGTGGCTGATCGACCAGCTGAAGATGCTCAAGCGCACCAAAGTCCTGGTGATCTGCGCCCACGCCGAAACCGCCATGGACCTGGAAGACGCCCTGCGCGTGCGCTCCGGCATCCCGGCCACGGTGTTCCACGAGGGCATGAACATCCTCGAGCGTGACCGCGCTGCCGCCTACTTTGCGGACGAAGAATTCGGCGCCCAGGTGCTGATCTGCTCGGAAATCGGCAGTGAAGGCCGCAACTTCCAGTTCTCCCACCACCTGGTGCTGTTCGACCTGCCGTCCCACCCGGACTTGCTGGAACAACGGATCGGCCGTCTGGACCGGATCGGCCAGAAACATGTAATCGAACTGCACGTGCCGTACCTGGAAACCAGCCCGCAAGAGCGCCTGTTCCAGTGGTACCACGAGGCGCTGAACGCGTTCCTCAACACCTGCCCGACCGGCAACGCCTTGCAGCACCAGTTCGGCCCGCGCCTGCTGCCGCTGCTGGAAAACGCCGACGACGGCGAGTGGCAAGGGCTGATCGACGAAGCCCGTGCCGAGCGCGAGCGCCTCGAAGCCGAACTGCACACCGGCCGCGACCGTTTGCTGGAGCTCAACTCCGGCGGCGCTGGCGAAGGTGATGCGCTGGTGGAAGCGATCCTTGAGCAAGACGACCAGTTCACCCTGCCGATCTACATGGAAACCCTGTTCGACGCCTTTGGCATCGACAGCGAAGACCATTCGGAAAACGCACTGATTCTCAAGCCCAGCGAAAAAATGCTCGACGCCAGCTTCCCCCTGGGCGACGACGAAGGTGTGACCATCACCTACGACCGCAACCAGGCGCTGTCCCGCGAAGACATGCAGTTCATCACCTGGGAACACCCGATGGTGCAGGGCGGCATGGACCTGGTGCTGTCCGGTTCCATGGGCAACACCGCCGTGGCGCTGATCAAGAACAAGGCGCTCAAGCCGGGCACCGTGTTGCTGGAACTGCTCTACGTCAGCGAAGTGGTTGCTCCGCGTTCGCTGCAGTTGGGCCGTTACCTGCCACCGGCGGCACTGCGTTGCCTGCTGGATGCCAATGGCAATGACCTGTCGGGCCGCGTGTCGTTCCTGACCTTGAATGACCAGTTGGAAAGCGTGCCGCGGGCCAGCGCCAACAAGTTCGTGCAGGCCCAGCGCGACCAGCTGACGCCGCGGATCAACGCCGGTGAGGAGAAGATTGCCCCGCGTCACGCCGAGCGTGTGGCCGAGGCTCAACGTCGCCTGGCGGCG
>NZ_JACARK010000147.1:0-7468 GCF_013386655.1 Pseudomonas sp. K5002
CAGGTGTGCCCAGGGCCACGGTGCCGCTGTCGGCCAGGTCGGCGCCGAAGATCAGGCGCAGCAATTCCGTACGGCCCGCACCGATCAGGCCGGAGATGCCGTAGATTTCGCCGGCACGCACTTCAAACGACACGTCGCGGACCTTGTCCGAGCGGGTCAGGCCTTTTACCGTCAACAGCGGCGCGCCGATGGTGCGCGGGCCCAGGTCGATTTTCTCGCCCAGTTCGCGGCCCACCATCAGCGTGACCAGTTGCTCACTGTTGTAGTTCGCCATCGGCTCGACACACACCAGCTTGCCGTCGCGCAGCACCGCAATGCGCTGGGCAACCCGGGCCAGTTCTTCGAGCCGGTGGGAAATATAGATAATCGCCACGCCCCGGGCCTGCAGGCGGGTGATTTGTTCGAACAGCATCTCGACTTCACGGGCGGTCAGCATCGCCGTAGGTTCATCGAGGATCAGTACGTGGCAGTCGCCAATCAGGTTGCGGGCGATCTCGACCATCTGTTGGTGGCCGATGCCGAGGCTGCCGACCAGGGTGTCCGGGTCGATAGCGTCCAGGCCGACCTGGGCCATGGCTTCAATGGCGGCCTTGCGCAGTTGCTTGCGGCTGATCCAGCCACCGTGGCTGGGCAGGTTATCGAGGAACAGGTTTTCAGCGACCGTCAGGGTTGGCAGCAGGTTAAGCTCCTGCATGACCATGCGGATGCCCTGCTCTTCAGCCTGGGTCCGGCTGCCTGGCGTGTAGGCCTGGCCATTGAACTGCATCTGGCCGTCGGTCGGGGTGACCAGCCCGCCGATGATTTTCGACAGGGTGCTTTTCCCCGCGCCATTCTCACCGGTAAGCGCCAACACTTCCCCACGGTTGAGCGTCAGGGTGATGTCGGACAGAACCGGTTGGGCATAGGTCTTGCCGATACCGCTGACCGAGAGGACAGCGTTCGGTGCGGAAGATGACATAGGAACGTCTCCAGGCGTCCGCTCGGGTGAGCGGACGCTGTTTTGTGCTGCCGGGGAATTACTTCTTGAGGATGAGTTCGACCGGGGTTTCGATCATGCCATCCACGGCATCGACTTTTTCACCCTTGACCAGCTTCAGAGCGTTCTGGATACCGAAAACGGCTTGCTGGGCAGCAGCCTGGTCGGCGGTGGCCAGGACACGGCCGTCCTGCAGCATCGGCTTGATGGCCTCGATGTTGTCGTAGCCTACGACCAGCACCTTGCCAGCCTTGCCGGCGCCACGTACGGCGGATACTGCGCCCAGTGCCATGTTGTCGTTACCGGCCAGCAGCGCCTTGATGTTCGGGTTTGCCTGGAGCATGGCAGCGGCAATCGCGTTGCCCTTGTCGATTTCCCACTCACCGGATTGGGTGGAGACGATCTTCATGCCGGCGGCATCCATCGCGTCCTTGAAGCCAGCGGTACGCTGCTGGGCGTTGGTGGTGGTGGACACACCTTCGATGATGCCAACCTGGTCACCCTTGGTGAGGTGCTTGGCCAGTTCTTCACCGACCAGGCGCGCGCCCTTGCGGTTGTCTGGACCTACGAACGGGATATCAAGGTTTTTGCTTTTCAGTACATCCACATCAAGACGGTTGTCGATGTTGACGATCTTGATGCCTTTGTCGGAGGCCTTTTTCAGCACGGTGACCAGGGCTTTCGAATCGGCGGGAGCAATGACGATCGCGTCAACCTTGGACAGGATCATCTGATTGACGATATCGATCTGCGCACTGGTATCGGTTTCGTTCTTGATCCCGTTGGTGATCATGTCGAAGTCGGCGGCGTGGGCTTTCTGGTATTCCTTGGCACCGTCCTGCATGGTGACGAAGAATTCGTTGGCGAGGGATTTCATGACCAGGCCGACCTTGGGTTTGGCGGCGGTCTCGGCAGCAAATGCAGAGGAAAGAGGCAGGGCAGCGGATGCGGCAGCAAGCACAGCGACAGCAAGAAGACGTCCAGCAAATGGCAGCTTCATGGGTTCACTCCGATCTTATGATTATTGTGAGCAACGCTTGCACCGAAGAATGCTTCGGCAGCCAACCCACCCGGGCGGCTGATACGAGCTTTCACGACACTCGAGGAGCACCCCGTGAAACATCTCGCAAACGTTTGCGTTAGGTCAAACTATGAGAAGCTTGTCGAGATTTGTCAACGGGAGAAAACAGCCTTTTGTTGAATCCGCTTTACGCCCTGCCCTCGAAGCCATCCGGTACCCCCTTTAAACATCCGCGTTGCTGGATCGTTCTCTGAAACGACAGGTCGCGGCGTGCCTCCTGCGTTTAAAACCAAACTTTTCCGTCATCCTTTTCGGACAACCGAACACCCGTGCACCGCTTTGTTCGGAAAGCCGGACAGAAGACCAAGCCATTTACTTACAAATCAAACAAATATAGATATAAATCAATAGGTTAAATTCTATTGCCAAACAAAATCCCACTGGTACAAATCCTGCTCTTACTCAGCACCTCGTGGCGTTCAGAACCGCCCGGGTGTTTCTAGATGAACCTGCATCAGCACTCATCAAAACTAGAGAGAAGAATAATGAAATCTGCGTTGAAAACTTTCGTACCGGGCGCGTTAGCCCTCCTGCTGTTGTTCCCCGTTGCCGCTCAGGCAAAAGAAGCTGAAACCCAGCAAAAACTGTCCAACGTGGTGATCCTTGCCACCGGCGGCACCATCGCCGGCGCCGGCGCCAGCGCGGCCAACAGTGCGACCTACCAGGCCGCCAAGGTCGGCATCGAACAATTGATCGCCGGTGTTCCTGAGCTTAGCCAGATCGCCAATGTCCGCGGCGAACAAGTATTGCAAATTGCCTCCGAAAGCATCACCAACGAAAACCTCCTGCAACTGGGTCGTCGTGTCGCCGAACTGGCCGACAGCAAGGACGTCGACGGCATCGTGATCACCCACGGTACCGACACCCTGGAAGAGACTGCCTACTTCCTCAACCTGGTGGAAAAGACCGACAAGCCAATCGTCGTGGTCGGCTCGATGCGCCCAGGCACCGCTATGTCGGCTGATGGCATGCTCAACCTGTACAACGCCGTTGCCGTCGCCGGCAGCAAGGACGCCCGCGGCAAAGGCGTACTGGTGACCATGAACGACGAGATCCAGTCGGGTCGCGACGTCAGCAAGATGATCAACATCAAGACTGAAGCGTTCAAGAGCCCATGGGGCCCGCTGGGCATGGTGGTAGAAGGCAAATCCTACTGGTTCCGCCTGCCAGCCAAGCGTCACACCATGAACTCGGAATTCGACATCAAGACCATCAAAAGCCTGCCGGACGTCGAAATCGCCTATTCCTATGGCAACGTAAGCGACACCGCCTACAAGGCTCTGGCCCAGGCCGGCGCGAAAGCCATCATCCACGCCGGTACCGGCAATGGTTCGGTGTCGTCCAAGGTGGTGCCTGCCCTGCAGGAACTGCGCAAGCAAGGCGTACAGATCATTCGCTCTTCCCACGTGAATGCCGGTGGTTTCGTTCTGCGTAACGCCGAACAACCAGACGACAAATACGACTGGGTAGTTGCCCATGACCTGAACCCGCAGAAAGCCCGCATCCTGGCCATGGTCGCCCTGACCAAGACCCAGGACAGCAAGGAACTGCAACGGATGTTCTGGGAATATTGATCGCTCCCGGGCCCGGCCGGCAACGGTTGGGCCATCCCGCTCGTGGCGTACCGCGAGCGGGTCTGATTTCCCCCGCGTTATCCCCCGCGCAAAAAAACCTTTGAAAAACAAAGCGTTCTTACACCAAATCGGCAAAATCACTGTCAGAAGAAATTCTTGAATTTTAAGCAGTTGCGAAATTGCCCACAGTTAAATACTGTATGCACGTACAGCCTAATAAGGAATACTCCGTGGCAAAGCCCTCTTCCGCAGCACCAACACCTCCTGATGCCTACCAACGACTGGCCGTTCGAGTGCAGAAAATCATCAACTCCACCAATGCCCAAAAAAACAAGGCGGCGTTGATTTTTCGTTTGCCGGAGGAACCGGAAGACGAGTGGGCACGACTACTGGAAGAGATAGCAGAAAACGATAACGTCACCCTCGCCTATCGCGATGACGGTGGCGTGCAGATTTTCTGGGTTGTGCCGAAGGAAGATTGAGTCAATGAGTGTCCGTTTTATCAGTCTGTTGTGTGTGTTTTTTGCTGTTACCGCTCAAGCCCAAGCCCCCAGGACATTCAGCGAAGCCAAGAAAATCGCCTGGAAGCTGTATGAACCGCAATCCACGGAGTTCTATTGCGGCTGCAAATACAACGGCAACCGGGTAGACCTGAAAGCCTGCGGCTATATCCCGCGCAAAAACGCCAACCGGGCAGCACGTATTGAATGGGAACACATTGTTCCGGCCTGGCAGATCGGCCATCAGCGCCAGTGCTGGCAGGATGGCGGGCGCAAGAACTGCACCCGCAAGGACGCGGTCTACAAGCGGGCCGAAGCCGACCTGCACAACCTGGTGCCGAGCATCGGCGAGGTGAATGGCGACCGAAACAATTTCAGTTTTGGCTGGCTGCCGGTACAAAGCGGCCAATATGGATCATGCCTGACCCAGGTGGACTTCAAGGCCAAGAAGGTCATGCCCCGCCCTTCCATTCGCGGCATGATCGCCCGAACGTATTTCTATATGAGCAAGCAGTATGGCCTGCGCCTGTCCAAACAGGATCGCCAGCTGTATGAAGCCTGGAACAAGACCTACCCGGTACAGCCCTGGGAACGCCAGCGCAATCAAACCGTGGCGTGCGTGATGGGGCGCGGCAATGAATTTGTCGGCCCGGTGAACTTGAAAGCCTGCGGCTGAACGAAAAAAGCGGGAGCGCCATGGCCTCCCGCTTGTCGACTCTTTACTGCGCAACCTTGTGTTCGATGACCTCGGACACCGTGTCATTCTTCTTCGCAGTGGCCAGTTTCTCGGTCAACTGCGCTTGTTTCGCCTCGGCCTCGGCCTTGGTGCTGAATGGGCCCAGCAGCACCTGGTCCTTACCGTCTTCCTTCGCCAGATAGAAACTGAAACCGTGTTCCAGCAACCACGCGGTCAGGTCAGTCATCGCCTGCAGCTTGTGATCCGGCGGCCCCACCCATACATCCCATTCTTGAGAGGCGATCGCGCCGACCGCAGGTTGCGCCTGGGCGGGCGCCTCGGCAACGGCAGGCCTGGCCTTGGGGGCGTCGACACTTTTACCTTCACCGCAACCGGCCAATGCCAACACCGCAATTGCCATCGCTACTTTACGCACTACCCTGCTCCTTAGAGGATCAAAGAGGCGACTTTATCATTCACTGTCTATTCTGGCCGTCATAAACGTTGGCTTAAACAATGCGAATGATGTATCGCAGACCTGTATGATGGCGGCATGGGAATTAATGCCGCCTCTATGCGTCCTAAAAGAGGCAGCCACAGGGAAGCGCTTCGCAGTAAGCTACACACATCCGACATCTGCCCTGTCTGAAACATGTGTCCTTCAAAGCAATCAAGGAGAAGTCCATGCTGATACTCACCCGCAAAGTCGGTGAAAGCATAAACATCGGTGATGACATCACGATCACCATCCTGGGCGTTAGCGGCCAGCAAGTAAGAATCGGCATCAATGCTCCAAAGGACGTTGCCGTGCATCGCGAGGAGATCTACCAACGTATCCAGGCGGGCCTGACGGCTCCGGATAAAAACCAGACACCTTGAAGCGCCTCCAGTAGCCAGCCCTTTCGTTCACTGTAACGGCTGGCGAAAACCTCTTTCAGCCTGCTCGCGGCTTCCCGCGGCCAGCGCGCCCTATTCCCTTGTTCCAGCGTCAGGCCAGCGTCATCCCAGGCCGACACCGCGTGCCATGCCACTCGCTGCAATCATCATCAGCACCAGTAGTAACGCCTGCACATGGCTGATGCGCGCAAAAAGACCTGCCTGGTGCAAATCGAGGCGCGTGCCACGCGCCAACGCGATGCGCCATTTGATAAAGCGAATCATCGGCGCGAGCTCCAGTAACAAAATTAATACAAGCAGCGTCATCTTCACGTGAAACAACGGCTGGTGCAGGTAATAATCACTGCCCTTTTCGTAGCCGCCAAAGGCCCGCAGGCCACCGGTTACCAATAACACCAGGGCACTGATTCCCCAGATGTTGTCCGCGATCAATACGCGGCGCAGGGTGGATGGGTCACTATCAGATACACCGCGCAATGCCTTGCCACGCGCAAGCACGGCCGACAATGCCATGGCGAATGCCAGTAAATGGACTGCTGCAAGAAACCACTGAACCAACATAAGGCGTACTCCCTTTTGTATGACACATGGCAGGAACACTTCTCAGTAATAGTCGCTGGCTGCGTTCAACGCATGAAACAGCCTGCAAACAAAGGGAACTTGTGGAGTTTTCCAGGGCCGAATCTCGTGACAAATCCCCTACAGTCTGCAGCGCGCCAAGGAGCACGTTGATGAGGCGTACCGTTAAACAGCCTTACTTATCCAAGTCTTGGTTGATTGTCACGCTGATCAGCGTGGCGTTTGTGGCGCTGGAGTATGGCCTCAAGTTCGAAATCGAAGGTTCCTCCGACAAAGCCTACTCATGGCTGGACCTGACGCTGTTCCTGAGCGCGTACTTGTTTTTCTTCTGCCTCAAGCCCATTCAGGTCGCCGTCCATCGCAGACTGTGCCGGCGCGCGCCTCACAGTGATCGCCGCAAAGCCTCATCCTGACGGCTTTGGGTTTCATCTTGAAGTTCGTTGCCCCAGCGCGGTGTATCCCGCAAGCGGGTTGAAACCGCCGCCGCAGTTGCTATCAGATCGCCGGTATTTACAGCTGCGCGACACAACCTATGCTTGGGCATGCACGGTCGGTGAAAGGTTGTAGCGCTGATGGACACACTGAGTAAAAGCGAAATCGAATCAGCACTGGCAGCGCGCCTGCCGAGCTACAAAATCGTCTGCACCCTGCATGCCGATGGCACGCTTTCCGCGATTCTCAGCGGCCCGGAAGCTGATCACTTTGCAGTGACCGGCATCGTCCGCGCCCACCATCGAGGGCCGGAGGCGATTGCCAGGCTTGCCAGCGAAATCCTCAAGGAAATGGTCTTGTCCCGCCAGGGGCTCAAGGGCAACCGCCTGCAGACGCTGACTGGAAACGGCTCCAACGTTGAACCGCCCCTTTACGAAGAAGGCCGATCCGGGTAACCGGGTCGGCCTTTTTTTTACGCCAGGCGCTGTAGATGCAACAGCCCGGCTTCGTCCCGCTGAACCTGTAGACGCTCATACCCGTCAATCGACGGATGCGCGGTGACCATGGGCACAAGGTGGGTCGACGTCACCACCATCACATCGGCCCCCGCCGCCTCGCCGGCGCGAATCCCGACGCTGGCATCCTCAAACACCAGGCAGTCCTGTACCGGTACTCCCAGCCGTTGCGCACCGAGCACATAACAGGCCGGATCCGGCTTGCCGCTGGCGACATCCTCCGCGGTGACCAGCACCG